>NZ_FTPR01000004.1 GCF_900156505.1 Yoonia rosea
ACAAAGTTCGAGGCAGAGGCCTATATTCTGACCAAGGAAGAGGGTGGTCGTCACACACCATTCTTCGCGAACTACCGTCCACAGTTCTACTTCCGGACCACTGACGTGACCGGCACAGTTGTTCTGCCCGAAGGCACCGAAATGGTGATGCCTGGCGACAACCTGAAGTTCAACGTCGAGCTGATCGCACCGATCGCGATGGAAGACGGCCTGCGCTTTGCGATCCGCGAAGGCGGCCGCACCGTCGGCGCCGGTGTTGTATCAAAGATTGTTGAATAACAATCTTTGAAGTGGGTGGCAGGTGATTGCGCCGCAATCGCCGAGAACCCACGACGGTGTTATGAATAACAAAGGCCGCTCCAATCGGGGCGGCCTTTTGGTTTTTGCTGATATGTGCTAGCCGGTTCGCGTAACCATTGGAGGCCGACATGGATCATTCAACGCTGTGACCTTTTCTCAACTCAGCACAAGGATGTCCCATGACCTTTCCAACCCCCGAAACCCGAAATCCGGTTATTCTGCCTGACGGCAACGCACACGAAGGCACCGTCTTTCTTTCCGCGGCTGTTGATCATCCGCGGTTCGAGATTGGCGACTACACTTATGCCAGCGCGCATAAGCCGCCCGATGATTGGGCGCTCCATCTCGCGCCCTACCTCTATGCGTTTTCGCCCGAGAAGCTTCGGATCGGGAAATTTTGCCAGTTGGCGGATGGTGTCACTTTCATCACCTCTTCCGCGAACCACCGCTACGATGGATTCTCGACGTTTCCCTTTATGATTTTCACTGGAGCAGGTCCGGACGGCCCTTCCATGCCTGAACCCGGCCCCGATACAATTGTCGGCAATGACGTTTGGATCGGCCAAGGCGCTACCATTCTGCCCGGTGCCCGGATTGGCAACGGCGTGATCGTTGCGGCGGGTGCAGTTGTGGGCGGACATATCCCCGACTACGCGATTGTCAGGGGCAACCCCGCGCAAATCAGCAGGATGCGGTTTGACGATGAGACGATTGCAGCCTTGCTTGGGATTGCGTGGTGGGATTGGGAGATCGACAGGATTGTTACCCAAGAGGCCACGATTGTCGGCGCTGACTTGGCCAAGCTTCGGAGCGGTACCGCGTAAAGTCAGCTGCGTCACCGCGCAAACGCACCTGCACTGACGGCCCAGTGGCCGTGGGTTATGATCTGCGTTTCAGTTGCGCCAAGGGTGAATGTCGGGAAGGGTCATGCATGACCGCTGGTCGCGGGCTGATTCTGGCCATCCTGTTTTTCGCTCGGCTTACAATGGCTTTCCAGTTTCAGGCCGTTGCCGCGCTGTCGCCGCTCTTGATGGAGGCGTTCAGTATCGGATTGGCAGATATCGGCTTTCTGATCGGACTGTATTTTGCGCCGGGCATCTTGTTCGCATTGGGCGCGGGGCCGGCGATGACCTTGCCCGGAGATGTGCTGACGCCGAAATCGCGGTCTCTGGGGGTCGGCGTCTTTTTTACGATCTCCTATGTCGTGATGATGGTGGGCCCCCGATTGGGCGGTGGATTGGCTGACGCGGGAATGATGATCATTGCCGGGGCAGTGATGTCGTTTGCGGCTGCGGTGTGTTTGCTGTTCTTTAGCCGCGCGACAGTTTAGGGGCCGTGCGGCAGATCAATCATCGCATCTGCACGCGCGGTATTGGCGTCGATGAAACGGGCGATCTCCTCACGGAGATTTTCCAATTCGGCCGCGTCCGGCTTGCGTGGTACCTTTTTGGGAAAGCGGGCGAAAACATAGGCGCCTTTGCTGAATGGCCTTGGTATCAGTAACCTATCCCATGACTGCGCGCGTCGCTGACGGGTGGTTGAAAAAGCGTAGCAGAAAATCGGCAACCCTGTTGCGCGCGCCCATTCAAGCGGCGGATCCTTTAACTGCAATGCAGGCCCACGGGGACCATCAGCTGTCAGCCCGATGCTCACGCCGTCCTTCACGCGCTTCAGCACAGTGCGTGACGCCACGATATTTGAAACCTTGGCGGACATTTTCATCGGGCGCAGCCCCGACAGCTGGTGAACCGCCCCGACGACCCGCGCGATTGGTGAGGTATCATGCAAACTCGAGAGTGATCCGCTTTCAACGGGCCAGTGATGCGCGATCATCATGAGCCGGCTGTGCCACATTACGAGCAGGACAGGCCCTTCCGCCATTGCGGCACGCAATTCGTCAACGCCCTCGGACTGCCACCGTGTCGTGCGCTGTACCAGATTGAGATAGAGCAACACCAAACGTCCAACGGCGTTCACGAACCGTTCGGATTTCTCGATGCGTCTGCGCAGTGACATCTGGGGCCGTGCCTTTGGTTACGGGTCAGCCTCTGTTTTCGCAGGTCTGCACCTGAACACAAGCTGCGAGCGTCCTGAACGCGCCGCATATGAACACAATTCGACTAAAAACCGCATGATTTTGGCATAAGCCCGCCACTTTGGCCCTCTATCACGTCGCCGTGCTCATGGTGTGTTTTCCATGTTTTATTTTTTATCGAGTTACGGAGCCTACAATGACCCCTTTGAAATCTATTGCGCTTTTTGTTGCCGTCAGCGTTGCTGCTGGCCCTGCTTTTGCAGAAGTTGTTTTGAACAATGAAAAGAGCCGCCTGTATGAGGCTGACTATGAAGCCGTTCTTGCCGAGAATGGCATTGAAGTCGGTGCAGCCGTCTTTGGATCGTACGATGCCAGCTACGATGTTTATTTGACAGACGTAGATCTGTTTCCATCGCTTCTGGGTCACTACGATGCGGACTACGAAGTGGCCCTTGATCACGCAGCCTTTGGGCCGGTGGTGGTCGCTTCCCGCTAAAGGCCCATTGACGGTTACGAAAATTCGGCCGGTTGCGGCTGCTTAGATATGGATTGCGCCGATCTTGTGTCGGCGCAGACCGTTCCCAAACCGAAATCGGACGGTCCGGCGGTTTCATGGCACCTTCCCTCTTGATCCCGCCTGAGTTTCGGACTACCTCGCTACTCGGTCATAGGGGTATAGCTCAGTTGGTAGAGCGGCGGTCTCCAAAACCGTAGGTCCCGGGTTCAAGTCCTGGTGCCCCTGCCAGACCAGATCACCGACACGCTGGTGCGCGGAGGTTAGAGAGTTTCCATGTCAGCGACGCCTCTTTCTGTCGCGTTCCATATCGGAGCGCACAAGACTGCCACCACACATCTGCAACGCGCGCTGAAATCTGCTGCGGATCAATTGGCAGGGCAGGGCGTGCAGTATTACGGCCCCGATACGCTACGGTTGCCGGGGCGGTCTTTGCAATCGCTCTTCGGGCTCAAACATCAAGCGCCGGATGGTATGGTCAAACGTCCAGCGGCCGAGCAATTGGCGCGGCTGCGCAAGGATGGCCATCGGTTGGTTTTCAGCGAGGAAAACTTTATCGGTGCGTTGAACACGCCGAACGGTGGCAAGATGAAGCGGCGATACAAGGTCGCCGATACGCGACTGACGGGGCTGTCAGCAGCAATTGGCCAGAACATTGACGTCCACCTTGCTCTGCGCCGCCCGACGGCCTTTCTGAATTCAGCCTATTGCCAGCTTCTGTTGGGCGGGAGAGTGCAGCCGTTCAAGTCCTACGTAAAAACCCATGGCATGAAGACAGTGGATTGGGTTGAGCTGGTCCGCCGCCTGCGTACGTCCCATGGCGTAGGCTCTGTCACGGTTTGGCGATACGAGGACTATGGTGCCGTCTTTCCGCATATCATTGCCGGATTGGTCGGGCAAGATGCCGCTGCTTCGGTGCGGCCACCGCGGCGACGTGTGAACCGTGGTTTGTCTGCCGCTGCTGTCGCGCAGGTGTTGGAACAGGCGGGCGATCTTACCGGACAGAATAGTGCAAGAGCGGCCCGCAAAGCACTTGCCGTCGAAGATGGCTATGCGCCTTTTGACGGGTTCTCGGAAAAGGATCACGCCATGAGCGATGCGACCTATGCGCGCCAGATTGCGGAGATTGCGCAAATGGATGGCGTAACCTTGCTGCGCCCTGAGCTACTTTGACGTGTCACGATCACGCAGCCTTCCTTACGGGCTTGAATTTGCGGGTCAGAGGCCGTAAGTCCGTCATGTTTTTACAAAGGACGATCAGCCATGGCACTCGCCAATCCCGTTAAGTTCATCCAGGAAGTCCGTTCAGAGGTGGGCAAAGTCGTATGGCCGACCCGCCGTGAAGTGGTGATGACCACGATCATGGTGTTCATTATGGCGGCGCTGACGGCGATCTTTTTCTTTCTGGTCGATCTGCTGATCCGGACAGGTCTGAATGGCGTTCTGACTTACTTTGGCAGCTAATACGTCGCTTTTCCCGCCCGCCTCTTGAAAACTCTGTAAGGCAGCGGTATGAGCCAACAACTTCCGAAAATGGCGTGCGGCGAATCAAGTTGCACGCCGCTTTTATTTTCGGGACTGGCGGTTCAACTGCCGAACTGAAATGCAATTGCGGCCTTTTGGCTGCGTGACGACAAGGTGCTCTGACAGATGGCCAAACGTTGGTATTCGGTAAGCGTTCTCTCAAACTTTGAGAAGAAGATTGCAGAAGCGATCCGCACAAAGGCAGAAGAGCAGGGGCTCAGCGATCAGATCGATGAGGTTCTGGTGCCGACCGAAGAAGTGATCGAAATCCGCCGCAACAAGAAAGTGACCGCCGAGCGCCGCTTTATGCCGGGTTACGTTCTGGTCCATATGGAAATGTCGGACGAAGGGTATCACCTGATCAACTCGATCAACCGCGTCACAGGTTTCTTGGGCCCCCAAGGCCGCCCGATGCCGATGCGCGATGCCGAAGTACAGGCAATCCTTGGTCGCGTCCAAGAGGGTGAAGATGCGCCACGCACACTCATCCACTTCGAGATTGGCGAAAAGGTAAAAGTCAACGATGGTCCGTTCGAAGATTTCGACGGCATGGTCGAGGAAGTGGACGAAGAGAACCAGCGCCTGAAGGTGACGGTCTCTATCTTTGGCCGCGCCACACCGGTCGAGCTTGAATTTACGCAGGTCTCCAAGCAGTAACGGCGACCTCAGCAATTGAAAAAGGGGAGCGTCCGACGCTCCCCTTTTTTGTTTCTGCTGTTGTGTTCTTTAGGCCAGCGACAGCACAACCTGTGGGCCGTCTACTGTCAGCGTATAGTCAGGGATCGACAGGTACTCGCCTTCTGATGCGCCTGCGACCCCCATGCCGACGGCATTATAGACCGATCCGTGCCGCGATCCGCGGTCAAGGCAAGCGAAAGGCGCCTCAGGGTTCCCCGTCAGGCCAATGGCCTTGCCACGATGCGTACATAGCAGGTTCACGACAAAATATTCGGGGTTCTGGACCGTCCCCGCCCGATCATTCGCCGCGCCAAAGGCGACCTGCTCTGCCGTGCGCCGGTGCACCGCCACGTATTGCATCATGCCTGTTGCCGAAAACTCTGCGTCATCTGTCGGGCGCGCGATCACGGCGACCTCACCGGGTTGCAACGCCGAAATCTCGACCTCGGCTGCGCCCGCAGAGACTGTAATCAACTGGTTCTCACCTGTGGGGCGGTCTTCTGGCAGGCCGGCCCATGCGGCCTCGAAATTCGTCTGCGCATTCAAGATCGCAGGGCAGAGTAAAACGGCTGTGCTGGAAATTGTCGTCATCACATGGCGGCGGGTCATTTTTTGCATGGTCATTCCTTTCGTGGGGTGAGGGTCATATTCGACAAAGGCAAGTCCTTGTCCCAAAACCGGTGTTTCAGAACGGCGATGATGTGGATGGCAAACAGGGCCAAAAGGATCCATTTCAGCGTAAAATGCGCCTCAAGAAACCATTCGCCCGTGTCCGAGCGCGCAAGGCCTTGGTCAACGGCGGCGATCAGCAGGGGATCGCGCAGGCCCGAGGCGGCGATATACCCGGTCACCAGATAGGCGATAAGGCATATGTAAAGCCCGGCATGAACGATTTTCGCCATGACCGCCTCGAGCGGGTGGTGGGGTTTGGCGGCCGGTGTTGCAGGATGCCGGAAGCGGGCGATGAGGCGGGCGACCACCACAACGATCAAGATCTGGCCTGCGATCTGGTGCAGCTGCATCGTGTCTGCGTCAAGCCAATCATACGTATACGCGAGGCCCGTCAACACCATCACGATCAGAACGGCAGCAGTAAGCCAGTGAAAAATGATCTGAGCTTTTGTATAGGTCATCGCGCTTTCCTTTGAGATCAATTTATTGCGGTTTCCCTAAAGGCAACTTCGTGGTGGATCACGTGCGCGTTATTGGCTGCCGCGATGTTGTATTTTTCAGCGCATTCGTGCCGAAAACCACTTGCTAAACGGGGGGTGTCCGACTAAACGGCGCACTTGTCGCCTTGTGGGCGGCACTCATGTGGGAGGCGAGGTGCACGCGTGCGCCGGACCGGACCACACAACGAAAAGCCCTGCGGTCGCGACCAAAGGGCGTTGGAATAGGAGATGGCTTCATGGCCAAGAAGATTATGGGTACGCTTAAACTGCAGGTCCCTGCAGGCGCTGCTAACCCGTCCCCACCAGTCGGCCCAGCATTGGGTCAGCGCGGCATCAACATCATGGAATTCTGTAAAGCGTTCAACGCCAAGACAGAAGGCATGGAAAAGAATGCCCCGTGCCCGACAGTGATCACATACTATCAGGACAAGTCGTTCACGATGGAAATCAAGACGCCGCCTGCGTCTTACTACATCAAGAAGGCCGCGAACCTGAAGTCTGGCAGCAAGACACCTGGCAAGGATGTTGCTGGTACAATCACAGGCAAGCAGGTGCGTGAAATCGCAGAAGCCAAAATGAAGGACCTCAATGCGACGTCCATCGAAGGCGCAATGCTGATCATCGCGGGTTCCGCTCGCTCTATGGGCATCGAGGTGAAGTAATGGCAAAATTTGGTAAGCGTACAACTGCAGCACGCGCTGCATTCGCAGAGAAACACAACGTCACCGTCACCGAAGCTGCTGCTTTGGTCAAAGACAACGCCACAGCAAAGTTCGATGAAAGCATCGAAATCGCAATGGTGCTGGGCGTTGATCCACGTCACGCCGACCAGATGGTCCGTGGTACAGTGAATCTGCCACACGGCACAGGTAAAACCGTGCGCGTTGCTGTATTCGCACGCGGCGATAAAGCGGAAGAAGCGAAAGCGGCTGGCGCGGATATCGTTGGTGCAGAAGACCTGATGGAAACTGTTCAGGGCGGCAAGATCGATTTTGACCGCTGCATCGCGACACCTGACATGATGGCCATCGTCGGTCGTTTGGGTAAGGTTCTGGGCCCACGTAACCTGATGCCAAACCCCCGCGTTGGCACAGTGACCATGGACATCAAGGAAGCTGTGGAAGCAGCAAAGGGTGGTCAGGTTCAGTTCAAAGCGGAAAAAGCTGGTGTGGTTCACGCCGGTATCGGCAAATCCTCTTTCTCTGCACAGCAGATCGAAGAGAACATGAAAGCTTTTGTTGACGCGGTTGGCAAAGCCAAGCCGACGGGCGCAAAAGGCACCTACATGAAAAAGATCTCCGTCAGCTCAACAATGGGCCCGGGCGTATCTGTTGATGTCGCGTCTGCGACCGGCAACGTCTAAATCAATCTAGACAGATGCAGATTTCGGCAGGCCGTTTGGCCTGCCGTTTGCGTTTTGGAGTGGCGCGCGCGCTTTGCGTCCTACTAAATACGCTATTTCGATTGGCGCGATCCCTGCGCATCGGCGGCATTCGCCGCAAAACCTCAATAAATTGTAGCGCAGGACTTGGCTTTGGGGGCAATACACTCTAAGCGATACCGCAGGCCCGCGCGATTGATTCGTCTGGGCCTTTATTCGTCCGAGACGGTGGGTTGGCCTTATGCCATTAATTCCTGCCTGAGACGGGAAGACCAGAATTCTTGAGGCTCTCCTCGGTTCCCTCTGGCTCGCCCCGTTTGCACATGGACTGTAGACTGTTGGGCGGCCTGAGCCGTTTGACAAAAGTAGAGCCGGTGCCGGGATCAAATCCGGTGCCAAACTTGGAGTAAAACTGTGGATAGAGCACAAAAAGAACAGCTGGTCGACGATCTCGGCCAGATCTTTGAAAGCTCTGGCGTTGTAGTGGTTGCCCGCTACGAAGGCATGACAGTTGCTGAAATGCAGGACCTGCGCGCGCACATGCGTGAAGCGGGCGGTTCCGTACGCGTTGCCAAGAACAAGCTCGCCAAAATCGCCCTCGAGGGCAAGCCATGCGCAAGCATCGGCCAATACCTCGAAGGCATGACTGTACTCGCTTACTCTGAAGACCCCGTCGCTGCGGCGAAGGTTGTCGACAAGTATGCCAAAGAGAATGAAAAACTTGTCATTCTCGGCGGTGCTATGGGCGATACAGCGCTGGACGTCGCTGGTGTGAAAGCGGTTGCCGGTATGCCATCACGCGAGGAGCTTATTGCTTCTATCGTGGGCTGCATCGGTGCACCTGCAAGCAACATCGCCGGGGCCATTGGCGCGCCTGCTTCGAACATCGCAAGCATTCTCTCAACCATCGAAGAGAAAGCTGCATAAAGCATCTGAATTGACTTGGGGGCGTGCCCTCACGTTGGAACACACTTAAAACGAACGGAAAGCATAAAATGGCTGATCTGAAAAAACTGGCTGAAGAGATTGTTGGTCTGACACTTCTCGAAGCACAAGAACTGAAAACCATCCTGAAGGACGACTACGGCATCGAGCCAGCAGCCGGTGGCGCTGTTATGATGGCTGGTCCTGCTGGTGACGCTGGTGCGGCTGCAGAAGAGAAGACAGAATTCGACGTCGTTCTCAAGAACGCTGGCGCATCCAAAATCAACGTCATCAAAGAAGTCCGCGGCATCACAGGTCTTGGCCTGAAAGAAGCCAAAGACCTCGTCGAAGCTGGTGGCAAAATCAAAGAAGGCGCGTCCAAGGACGAAGCCGAAGAGATCAAAGCAAAGCTGGAAGCAGCTGGCGCCGAGGTCGAGCTGGCCTAAGCCCGCTTTTGGCGAAGCACAATTCGCCCTGTAAACAAGGCTGGACTCGCATTTGCGGGTCCAGCCAAACCTGTCTTAGAGGTCGGCCAATGCGTTGACCGTCCTCTTGGGTAGGTTCCAAAAGTCGGGAGGGTGCCGGTGGGACGGCAGCCACGAATAGACTTTAGAACCCCCGGTCAAATGGGTGAAGCGTCGCGGCCCGGGCGATGTGGAACTCGAGAGACAAACAAAAGGTGACACCGCACATGGCTTCTACTTTCCTTGGTCAGAAACGCCTGCGTAAGTACTACGGCAAAATCCGTGAAGTGCTTGAAATGCCGAACCTCATCGAGGTTCAGAAATCCTCTTATGATCTGTTCCTGCGCTCCGGCGACAGCGACACGCCACTTGACGGCGAAGGCATCAAAGGTGTCTTCCAGTCGGTGTTTCCGATCAAGGATTTCAACGAAACCGCCGTTCTTGAATTCGTCAAGTACGAGCTGGAAAAGCCGAAATACGATGTCGAGGAATGCCAGCAGCGCGATATGACCTACAGCGCGCCGCTGAAAGTGACCCTCCGTCTGATCGTGTTTGAAGTGGACGAAGACACAGGCGCGAAGTCGGTCAAGGACATCAAAGAGCAAGACGTCTTCATGGGCGATATGCCTTTGATGACACCGAACGGTACCTTCGTTGTGAATGGCACCGAGCGTGTCATCGTATCGCAGATGCACCGCTCGCCCGGCGTTTTCTTTGACCATGACAAGGGCAAAACCCATTCTTCGGGTAAACTTTTGTTTGCCTGCCGCATTATCCCATACCGCGGTAGCTGGCTTGATTTTGAGTTCGACGCCAAGGACCTTGTGTTCTGCCGGATCGACCGTCGTCGCAAATTGCCTGTAACGACACTGCTTTATGCGCTGGGTCTGGATCAGGAAGGCATCATGAATGCCTATTATGACACCGTCGAATACAAGCTGGACAAAAAGGGCAAGGCGTGGACAACCAAGTTCTTCCCGGAGCGTGTTCGTGGCACACGTCCTGCTTTTGATCTGGTTGATGCGAAAACCGGCGAAGTCATCGCGAAAGCCGGCGAAAAGGTTACGCCGCGCTCGGTCAAGAAGCTGATTGATGCGGGCGACGTCAAAGAGCTGCTGGTGCCTTATGAAAACATCGTCGGCAAGTTCGTTGCACAAGATATCATCAACGAGGAAAACGGTGCGATCTACGTTGAGGCCGGTGACGAGCTGACACTCGAGATGGACAAAGATGGCGAAGTCATCGGCGGTACACTCAAGGATCTGGTCGATGCGGGTATCAAGACGATCCCTGTTCTGGATATCGATAACATCAACGTGGGCGCGTATATGCGCAACACGATGGCGTCGGACAAGAACATGAACCGCGAAACCGCGCTGATGGATATCTACCGCGTCATGCGTCCGGGTGAGCCACCGACCGTTGATAGCGCGTCTGCGCTGTTCGACACGCTGTTCTTTGATAGCGAGCGCTATGACCTGTCCGCTGTGGGCCGCGTGAAGATGAACATGCGTCTTGATCTGGATGCCGAAGACACCATGCGCACCCTGCGCAAGGAAGACATCGTCGCCTGTATCAAAGCACTTGTCGAACTGCGTGACGGCAAGGGCGATATCGACGATATCGACCACCTTGGGAACCGTCGTGTGCGTTCTGTCGGCGAATTGATGGAAAACCAGTATCGCGTTGGTCTGCTGCGCATGGAGCGCGCGATCAAAGAGCGTATGTCTTCTGTCGAAATCGACACTGTGATGCCACAGGACCTGATCAACGCCAAGCCAGCCGCGGCTGCGGTGCGTGAATTCTTTGGCTCTTCGCAGCTGTCGCAGTTCATGGACCAAACCAACCCGCTGTCAGAAGTGACGCACAAGCGCCGCCTCTCCGCGCTTGGGCCCGGCGGTCTGACACGCGAACGTGCGGGCTTTGAGGTGCGCGACGTGCACCCAACCCATTACGGCCGTATGTGTCCGATTGAAACACCGGAAGGTCCGAACATTGGTCTGATCAACTCGCTTGCCACTTTTGCCCGCGTGAACAAATACGGCTTTATCGAAACACCTTATCGCAAGGTCACAGACGGCAAGGTGACGGACGAAGTGTCCTACATGTCCGCGACCGAGGAAATGCGTCACACTGTGGCGCAGGCCAACGCGAATATGGCACCTGATGGGTCGTTCAATAATGAACTGGTTTCAACCCGCAAGAATGGTGACTACACACTGTCCCCGCGTGAAAACGTGGACCTGATCGACGTGTCGCCAAAGCAGCTTGTTTCTGTTGCGGCGTCCCTGATCCCGTTCCTCGAAAACGACGACGCCAACCGCGCCTTGATGGGCTCGAACATGCAACGTCAGGCGGTGCCACTTCTGCAGGCCGAGGCCCCATTGGTGGGTACCGGTATCGAAGAAGTGGTTGCGCGCGACAGTGGTGCGGCGATCATGGCGAAACGCGGCGGCATCATCGACCAGGTCGATGCGCAGCGTATCGTGATCCGTGCGACATCCGACCTTGAGCTGGGTGACGCAGGCGTCGACATCTACCGTATGCGCAAATTCCAGCGTTCGAACCAGAACACCTGCATCAACCAGCGTCCGCTGGTGAAAGTGGGTGATACGGTGCAAAAAGGTCAGGTGATTGCTGACGGTCCGTCCACCGATATCGGTGAATTGGCCCTTGGTAAGAACGTGGTCGTCGCGTTTATGCCGTGGAACGGTTACAACTACGAAGACTCCATCCTGATCTCTGAGCGTATCGTGCGCGACGACGTCTTCACCTCGATCCACATCGAGGAATTCGAAGTCGCCGCCCGTGACACAAAGCTTGGGCCAGAGGAAATCACACGCGATATTCCTAACGTCGGTGAGGAAGCCCTGCGCAACCTCGACGAAGCGGGGATCGTGTACATCGGTGCCGAAGTTGGCCCTGCAGATATCCTTGTGGGCAAGATCACACCAAAAGGCGAAAGCCCGATGACGCCAGAGGAAAAACTGCTGCGCGCCATCTTTGGTGAAAAAGCATCCGATGTGCGTGACACATCCTTGCGCCTGCCCCCCGGTGACTTTGGCACCGTGGTTGAGGTCCGCGTCTTTAACCGCCATGGCGTGGAAAAAGACGAACGTGCCCTGCAGATCGAGCGTGAAGAGGTTGAACGCCTTGCCCGTGACCGCGACGACGAGTTGGCGATCCTTGATCGCAACATCTATGCACGTTTGTGGGACATCATCTCTGGCAAGAAAGCTGCCAAAGGGCCAAAAGGCTTTAAGGCTGGTTCGATTGTCTCTGAGGAAAGCGTTGCCGATCTGTCCCGTGGACAGTGGTGGCAGCTTGCCATGGAAGACGAAGATGATGCGAAAATCGTTGAAGCACTGAACGAACAGTACGAAATCCAGAAACGTGCTATGGATGCGCGGTTCGAGGACAAAGTCGAGAAAGTGCGCCGCGGCGATGATCTGCCACCAGGCGTGATGAAGATGGTCAAAGTCTTTGTGGCTGTGAAGCGCAAGCTGCAGCCCGGCGATAAGATGGCCGGTCGTCACGGCAACAAAGGTGTTATTTCCAAGGTTGTGCCGATGGAAGACATGCCGTTCCTTGCGGACGGTACACCAGTGGACTTCTGTCTGAACCCGCTGGGCGTGCCATCGCGCATGAACGTCGGTCAGATCCTTGAAACACACATGGGCTGGGCCGCACGCGGTCTGGGTATCCAGATTGACGAAGCGCTGGGTGAATACCGCCGCTCCGGTGATCTGACACCCGTGCGTGAGGCGATGCGCATTGCCTATGGCGATGATGTCTATGAAGAAGGCATCGCTGGCATGGATGAGGAAAACCTCGTCGAGGCAGCAGGTAATGTCGTCAATGGTGTGCCGATTGCGACACCAGTCTTTGACGGTGCAAAAGAGGCTGACGTGAACGATGCGCTGACGCGTGCCGGTTTCGACACCTCGGGTCAGTCGGTTCTTTTCGACGGTCGCACGGGCGAGCAGTTCTCGCGCAAAGTGACCGTAGGCGTGAAATACCTGCTGAAACTGCACCACCTTGTCGACGACAAGATCCACGCACGTTCCACCGGGCCTTACAGCCTTGTCACGCAGCAGCCTCTGGGTGGTAAAGCCCAGTTCGGTGGCCAGCGTTTCGGGGAAATGGAAGTCTGGGCACTGGAAGCATATGGCGCGGCTTACACCTTGCAGGAAATGCTGACTGTGAAGTCGGATGACGTGGCAGGGCGGACGAAGGTCTACGAAAGCATCGTCAAAGGCGAGGACAACTTTGAGGCCGGCGTGCCGGAGTCGTTCAACGTGCTCGTGAAAGAAGTCCGGGGTCTCGGCCTCAACATGGAACTCCTGGATGCGGAGGATGAGGAATAGTCAAAGTCTCATCGAGACTTTGCAGGCAGACTTTCGATGAAAGTCTGCCTCCCTCCCCAACGCACCCCAATTCAAGGAATTGAAGATGAACCAGGAACTGACAAACAACCCGTTTAACCCGCTCACACCGGCAAAAACGTTTGATGAAATCAAGGTGTCGCTGGCATCTCCCGAGCGGATCCTGTCGTGGTCCTTCGGAGAGATCAAAAAGCCCGAGACCATCAACTACCGTACGTTCAAGCCAGAGCGCGACGGTCTGTTCTGTGCGCGTATCTTTGGCCCGATCAAGGACTACGAATGCCTGTGCGGTAAGTATAAGCGCATGAAGTATCGCGGCGTTGTCTGCGAAAAATGCGGTGTTGAAGTTACGCTGCAAAAGGTTCGCCGCGAGCGGATGGGCCACATTGAACTGGCAGCACCCGTCGCACACATCTGGTTCCTCAAGTCGCTGCCATCCCGCATCGGCCTGATGCTGGACATGACGCTGCGCGATCTTGAGCGCATCCTGTACTTCGAAAACTACGTCGTGATCGAACCCGGCCTGACTGACCTGACTTATGGCCAGTTGATGACCGAGGAAGAGTTCAACGACGCACAGGACCTTTATGGCATGGATGCATTCCAGGCCAACATCGGTGCTGAAGCGATCCGCGAAATGCTGGCCCAGATTGATCTGGAATCGGAGGCAGAGACACTGCGCGCCGATCTGAAAGAGGCCACAGGCGAATTGAAGCCCAAGAAGATCATCAAGCGTTTGAAGATCGTCGAAAGCTTCCTTGAAAGCGGCAACCGCCCCGAGTGGATGGTGCTGACCGTGATCCCTGTGATCCCGCCAGAACTGCGCCCGCTGGTCCCACTGGATGGCGGCCGTTTCGCGACGTCTGACCTCAACGATCTTTATCGTCGTGTGATCAACCGCAACAACCGTCTGAAGCGTCTGATCGAGTTGCGCGCACCTGACATCATCGTGCGGAACGAAAAGCGGATGTTGCAGGAATCTGTTGATGCGCTGTTCGACAATGGCCGTCGTGGCCGCGTGATCACGGGTGCCAACAAGCGCCCGCTGAAATCGCTGTCCGATATGCTGAAGGGTAAGCAGGGTCGCTTCCGTCAGAACCTTTTGGGTAAGCGCGTCGACTTCTCGGGTCGTTCGGTCATCGTGACCGGTCCGGAACTGAAGCTGCACCAGTGTGGTCTGCCGAAAAAGATGGCGCTCGAGCTGTTCAAGCCGTTCATCTACTCGCGCCTTGAAGCCAAGGGTCTGTCCAGCACAGTCAAGCAAGCCAAGAAACTGGTCGAAAAAGAGCGTCCAGAGGTTTGGGATATCCTTGATGAGGTGATCCGCGAACACCCTGTCATGCTGAACCGTGCGCCAACGCTGCACCGTTTGGGCATTCAGGCGTTTGAACCGGTTCTGATCGAAGGTAAGGCGATCCAGCTGCACCCGCTGGTCTGTTCTGCGTTTAACGCTGACTTTGACGGTGACCAGATGGCGGTTCACGTCCCGCTGAGCCTTGAGGCCCAGTTGGAAGCCCGCGTTCTGATGATGTCGACAAACAACGTGCTGTCGCCTGCGAACGGTGCGCCAATCATCGTGCCGTCACAGGATATGATCCTTGGTCTCTACTACACCACCATCATGCGTCACGGCATGAAGGGCGAGGGCATGTCTTTCAGCGATATCGAAGAAGTCGAGCACGCGCTGACCGCGGGTGAAGTGCATCTGCACGCCAAGATCACGGCGCGGATGGTACAGATCGACGACGAAGGCAACGAAGTCATGACGCGGTTTGAGACCACACCGGGCCGTTTGCGTCTGGGTGCGTTGCTTCCGCTCAATGCCAAGGCGCCGTTTGCGCTGGTCAACCGTCTGCTGCGCAAGAAAGAAGTGCAGCAGGTCATCGACACCGTCTACCGCTACTGTGGTCAGAAAGAATCTGTCATCTTCTGTGACCAGATCATGACCATGGGCTTCCGCGAAGCGTTCAAGGCAGGCATCTCGTTCGGTAAGGACGATATGGTTGTTCCCGATACCAAGTGGGAACTGGTCGACGAGACACGCGAGCAGGTCAAAGACTTTGAACAGCAGTACATGGACGGCCTGATTACACAGGGCGAAAAGTACAACAAAGTTGTCGATGCCTGGTCAAAGGCCAACGACAAAGTCACCGACGCGATGATGACCACGATCTCCACCACACCGCTCTTGGCGGATGGTGCCGAAGGTGAGCCGAACTCGGTTTACATGATGGCCCACTCCGGTGCGCGTGGTTCGGTCACACAGATGAAGCAGCTGGGCGGTATGCGCGGTCTGATGGCCAAGCCGAACGGCGAGATCATCGAAACGCCGATCATCTCGAACTTTAAGGAAGGTCTGACCGTTCTTGAGTACTTCAACTCGACCCACGGTGCCCGTAAGGGTCTGTCGGACACGGCGTTGAAGACTGCGAACTCGGGTTACCTGACACGTCGTCTAGTGGACGTCGCCCAAGACTGCATCGTCCGTGAGGTCGATTGCGGAACAGAGCGTGCGATCACCGCAGAAGCCGCCGTGAACGATGGTGAAGTCGTTGCATCACTGGCCGAGCGTGTGCTGGGTCGTGTGTCTGCGGATGACGTCATTAAGCCGGGTACGGACGAAGTGATCGTCGAAGCAGGCGAGCTGATCGACGAGCGCAAGGCCGACATGATCGACATGGCCGCGATTGGCAAAATGCGTATCCGCAGCCCGCTGACCTGTGAAAGCGAAGATGGCGTTTGTGCGATGTGCTATGGCCGTGATCTGGCCCGCGGTACCCGCGTGAACATCGGCGAAGCTGTTGGTATCATCGCGGCACAGTCCATCGGTGAACCTGGTACACAGCTGACAATGCGGACGTTCCACATTGGTGGTGTTGCCCAAGGTGGCCAGCAGTCGTTCCTCGAGGCCTCACAGCCTGGTAAGATCGAATACCGTAATGCTCAGCTGCTTGAGAACGCAGCTGGCGAAATGGTTGTGATGGGCCGGAACATGGTTCTCGCGATTGTTGGTGAAGAGGGCGAAGAGCGCGCGACCCACAAGGTCGGCTATGGCTCCAAAGTGTTCGTCAAAGAGGGCGCATCTGTGCTGCGCGGCGATAAACTCTTTGAATGGGATCCCTATACACTTCCAATCATCGCCGAGGCCTCTGGTACAGCCAAATACGTTGATCTGGTGAACGGTATCGCAGTCCGTGAAGACACCGACGATGCAACGGGTATGACCCAGCGCATCGTGTCTGACTGGCGTGCGGCACCGAAGGGCAATGAGCTTGCTCCGAAGATCATCGTTCTTGGCAAGGATGGCGAAGTTGTCCTCAAAGAGGACGGCAACCCCGTTGCGTATCCAATGTCTGTGGATGCGGTTCTGTCGGTTGAAGACGGCGAAGAGATCAAAGCGGGTGATGTTGTCGCGCGTATCCCACGTGAGGGTGCCAAGACGAAAGACATTACCGGTGGTCTGCCACGTGTGGCCGAACTGTTCGAAGCCCGTCGTCCAAAGGATCACGCAATCATCGCTGAAATCGATGGCTACGTGCGCTTTGGCAAGGACTATAAGAACAAGCGCCGCATCGCGATTGAGTCTTCGGATGATGCAGACGTGAAGGTCGAATACATGGTGCCCAAGGGCAAGCACATTCCGGTTGCGGAAGGTGACTTTGTCCAGAAGGGTGACTACATCATGGACGGCAACCCAGCCCCGCACGATATTCTTGCGGTTATGGGGGTCGAGGCCCTTGCGGACTATATGATCGACGAAGTGCAGGACGTTTATCGCCTGCAAGGTGTGAAGATCAACGACAAGCACATCGAAGTTATCGTGCGCCAGATGCTCCAGAAGTGGGAGATTCAGGACAGCGGTGACACCGTTCTGCTGAAAGGCGAGAACGTCGATAAGGCCGAGTTTGATGAAGCCAACGCGAAGGCACTTGCACGGGGCGACCGCCCTGCGACAGGCGAGCCGATCTTGTTGGGTATCACCAAGGCGTCGTTGCAGACCCGTTCGTTCATCTCTGCGGCATCGTTCCAGGAAACGACACGCGTTCTGACCGAAGCTTCCGTGCAAGGTAAGCGCGACAAGCTGATCGGCCTGAAAGAGAACGTGATCGTGGGCCGTCTGATCCCTGCCGGTACCGGTGGTGCAACACAGCAAATCCGCCGTGTTGCTGCAGATCGCGACAATGTCGTGATTGAAGCACGCCGCGAGGAAGCTGAAGAGGCCGCACGCCTTGCAGCTCCGATGGAGATGCCAGCGCAGTCCGAGGAAGATCAGGTCTTTGGCACCGCCGTTGAGACGTCCGAGGACGACGCATAAACAAGCGTCTCTCTGAGCAAAGAAAGGCCCTCGCTTTGCGGGGGCCTTTTTTGTTGTGCGTTTGCGCCATTGACGTGCCACAGAGATCAGCGGGCAGATTTTGCCTGCATTATCATTTTGCGCCCGTCGTGATCCATTATATGGATGGCCTATGACATTTGATCAGATCAAAACCTTTCTCTGGGTGGCGCGTCTTGGTGGCTTTCGCAAAGCGGCTGAACGGCTCAACCTGTCACAGCCTGCTGTCTCAACGCGCATTTCGAACCTCGAACAGGAACTCCGGGTTCCGCTTTTTGAGCGTGGCTTGGGGGAACCGGTTCTAACAAAACATGGCGCGTTGCTCCTGTCTTATGCCGAGCAGATGTTGTTCGTCGAAGAGGAGATCAAACAGCGCGTCGCGAACCCGTCTGAAACAGAAGGGCTGTTTCGCGTGGGCGCCTCGGAAACGATCGCTCAGGCTTGGCTGCCCGATTTCCTGAAAGCCTTCAGCCAGCAGTACCCGCGCGTCAACGTGGATCTGGCAGTTGATATTTCGCTTAACCTGCGCGCTGATCTGCTTGACCGCAAACTTGATTTGGCACTGTTGATGGGGCCCGTGTCCGAATTCTCGATCGAAAACGTTGCTCTGCCAGCTTTCCATTTGCACTGGTACCGTGCCGCTTCAAACCCGCAGGAGGATCTCAGCCGGATCCCGATCATTTCATATTCCAGCCAGACCCGGCCGCACCGCGAACTGATGTCGGAACTATCACGCCGCATCGGACCCAAGCTGCGGGTTTATTCGTCGGCGTCTCTGTCTGCGAGCCTCAAGATGATCGCAGCAGGAATCGCCGTTGGCCCCTATCCGCGCGCGTTGGCAAATGATCTGCTATCGGCGGGTCAGATTGTTGAATTCGATCCGGGCTTTCGCCCGAGTCCACTGGACTTCACAGCCTCATATCTGTCCGAACCGCGCAGTTTTCTTATTGAAACGAGTGCAGAGATTGCCCGCACTGTCGCGCAAGACTGGGATCTACGGCACGTCAGGTGAATAAGAAAATTTTATAGGTAACGATATAAAATGATAATTTGCATGGAACAGCCCTAACATGTGATGCTTTATCAAGAAGAGCGGGGCTGCCATGAACGCGAAATCTGTTTCCCACATCGATCTGGTCACCGCCACCGCGGTTGATGCACGCGCGGCGATCCGGTCAGGATCATATGCAGGGCACACCGCAGGTTTGGCGGCCGGTAAATTACAATGCAATCTTGCGATCTTGCCAGAACGTTATGCGCTCGATTTCTTGCGGTTTTGCCAGCGCAACCCCAAGCCTTGTCCGGTTGTCGGTGTAAGCGATACCGGCAATCCAGCGCTGCCGACGCTGGGCCAAAACATTGATATCCGCACTGATGTTTCCAAATATCGCATCTTCCGCGATGGCACGCTGGCCGATGAGGTCACCGATATCAGCGATGAATGGACTGATGATCTTGTTACGGTCGCACTGGGGTGTTCCTTTACCTTTGAGAATGCGCTCTTGCGCGCTGGCATTCCTGTGCGTCATATCGAGACAGGTTTGAATGTTCCGATGTTTCGCACCAAGATTGATCTGGTGCCGGCGGGTCGGTTTCACGGTCAAATGGTTGTCACCATGCGCCCCATTCCGGAACATCAGGTTGCCCAAGCGCATGAAATCAGTCGCCGTTTCCCTCAGGCTCATGGCGCGCCGATTGCGGTCGGCGATCCGGAAAAGATCGGGATTGCGGATCTGATGCAGCCTGATTGGGGTGATGCGGTTGAAATCAGAGCTGGCGAAGTGCCGGTTTACTGGGCCTGCGGTGTGACACCTCAGAACGTCCTGCTGGACGCCGGGCTGCCGCTCTGCATCACGCATTCGCCCGGTCATATGCTTATCGCCGATGTGGCCGAGGACGCCGAAACAACAATTCTAAAACAATAAACAAACGACCCAACAAGGAGACAAAAACTATGAAGAAAGTCATATCCATCCTCGCGGCGACCACCGCACTCGCATCACCCGCCATAGCCGAAGATCTGTCCGTCGTCGGAAGCTGGTCCAGCCTGCCTCTGCACAACCAATATGAGGCACCCTTCTGGAGCACGACATTGCCGGAAGCGTCGGGTGGCGGCATCAATGTTGAACTGACGACCCATAACCAGATGAGCCTCGGTCTTGGTGATATTTATCCACTGCTGGGTCAGGGCGTTTATGACGTCGCGATGACAGTGGCCGACTATGCCGTTGCCGATGCGCCTGAACTGGAAGGTCTGGATGTGCCGCTGGTTGCGCTGACTGCTGATGAGGCACGTGCAATGGTCGATGCTGCCCGCCCGATGGTCTCTGACATCTATCGCGACCGTTTCAATTCGCACGTACTTGCGATTGCGCCCTACCCACCACAGGTCGTTTTCTGCAACCACGAGATCACAAATCTGGCCGATCTTGAGGGTCTGAAGGTGCGCGCCTCTGGCCGGATGACCGCGAAGTTGCTGGAAGCACTTGGCGCGGAAGGCGTGAACGTTTCCTTCGCCGAAGTGCCGGGTGCGTTGCAGAACGGCGTTGTCGATTGTGCCGTCACAGGTGCCGGTTCGGGCTATAGCGCGGGTTGGTGGGAAGTTTCCACGCACTTGCTGCCCATTCCGCTTGGTGGTTGGGACTCGGTCGTGACTGCGATCAACCTGGATAAATGGAACAGCCTGAGTGCGGATGACCAAGCGCTGATCTCAAGCGAGATTGTCACCGGTTTTGAAGATCCGGCATGGGCCAGCGCCCAAGACGCATTGGTCAATGACATTGCCTGCCTGACAGGCAATGGTGAATGCCCATCAGGTGATGCGCGCTCCATGACCTTGGTTGAGGTGAGCGACGCAGACTTTACGCGGGCACGCGACATCCTGACAACCGAAGTTCTTCCTGAATGGGCAGAGCGCGCAGGTGGTGATTGGGCGGCCCGTTGGAATGAAAGCGTCGGCGCCGTTGTTGGTGTGACAATCAACTAAAAGCAAAGTCAGGGGACGTGTTGAGATGGAATTTAAGCTGATTCATCGTCTGCGGGTGATCAACAAAGGCGTGGCGCTGGTCGTGGGTTTCGGCCTGCTCCTGTGTGCTGCCTTTGTGCTCGTGGATATTATCATGCGCCAGATCGGCTCGTCCCTTGGCGGCACAGAAGAGATCGCGGGTTATGCGATGGCGCTCGCGACCTCTTGGGGCATGTCCTACACGCTGCTTGAGCTGGGGCATGTCCGCATTGATCTGCTGCGCACGAAATTCCAATCCTTCGGAAAGGCGCTGTTTGATGTCTTTTCGATGATCATCATGTCCGGTGTGATCATCACGATCGCCATCAAAGCATGGCCGGTTGTCGAACGGTCCATCACCAATGGATCGCGCGCGAACACGCCGCTTGAGACGCCACTGGCTTGGGTGCAGTTGCCATGGTTTGCGGGCTGGGTCTGGTTTGCGGCCATGTCCACGATCACGACGCTTTGCGCGCTTAGCTTGCTGGCCAAACGCAGACATGCCGAAACAGAAAGCATCATTGGTGCCTTCGCTGAGCAGGAGACACTGCAATGATCGGCTATGTGTCTATCGGCCTTTTGGGGCTGCTTGCGCTTTCCATTCCTGTCGGGATCGTCCTGTTTCTGTTGGGGTTCGGGATTGATATCTTCTTTTCCAATTTTCCCCTGACGCGTGGCCTTGGGAATATGGTGTGGTCGTCATCAAATTCGGCTACCCTCATTGCCATCCCGTTCTTTGTACTGCTGGGTGAAATCCTTGTGCGCAGTGGTGTTGCAACGCGGACCTATGCCGCCCTTGACCGCTGGGTGTCTTGGCTGCCGGGTGGTCTGGTGCATGCCAATATCGCCACCGCGACCATGTTTTCGGCGACCTCGGGGTCATCTGTTGCGACGGCTGCCACGGTGGCGACTGTTGCCATGCCGCAGGCCGAGAAGCTGGGGTATGATCCCAAACTCTTTTCCGGTGCGATCGCTGCGGGTGGGACGCTGGGCATTATGATACCACCGTCGATCAACCTGATCGTTTACGGGTTCCTGACACAATCCTCTATTCCGCAGCTCTTTCTTGCGGGGTTGATCCCCGGTATTGCGCTGGCGATTGCCTTTATGGTCGTGACGGCGATTATCTGCATGATCCGGCCTGATCTGGGTGGCGTGCGCCGCACGTTTCCATTCCCGCAGATGCTGCGCGCATTGATTGACCTGATCCCGATCCTGATCCTTTTCGGCCTGATCGTGGGGTCGATCTACGGTGGCTGGGCCACCCCGACCGAGGCCGCAGCCGTTGGTGTGGCGGGCGCATTTTTGATTGCGCTGGCCTTCGGTGGTGTGTCTTGGGACATGTTGCTGCAAAGTCTGACGGGGACAGTCAAGATCACATCAATGATCATGCTGATCGTGATTGGTGCGTCGTTCCTGAATTTCACGCTGGCCTCTGCGGGGCTCGGGCGGGAACTGACAGAATTTATGACGGGGCTTGGCTTAACACCGCTTAAGACGATCCTTGTCGTGGTCGTGCTTTACATCGTTTTGGGGTTCTTCATTGAAACCCTGTCTCTGATGGTTGTGACCATTCCGATCATCGTGCCGCTGGTGGTTGCGCAGGGCTATGATGTGATCTGGTTCGGTATCCTGATGATTGTCCTGATCGAGATGGCCCTGATCACACCGCCAGTAGGTCTGAATCTCTATGTTGTGCAGGGCGCGCGCAAATCGGGCAGCCTGAACGAAGTGATGCTGGGGGCCTTGCCCTATTGCCTGACCATGCTTGCGATGGCATTTCTTCTCATCGCTTTCCCAAGCATCGCACTTTTCCTTCCTAACTTCCTGCAATAAGGGCCGGAGGCGATGCAGATTGACCTGAACGCTGACCTTGGAGAAGGCTTTGGCCCGTGGTCCATGGGTGATGACAGCCAGATGATGACGCTGGTCACCTCGGCCAGTATCGCCTGCGGGGGGCATGCGGGCGATCCAGAGACGATGTACCGGACGTTGATGCAGGCCAAGCAAAACGGGGTGAGCGTTGGCGCGCATCCGGGGTATGCGGATCGCGAAGGCTTTGGCCGCCGTGTGATCCCCATGTCACCGGATGAGATCGGGCGGATGTGTGCCGCACAGATCGGTGCGCTGATGGGGGTCGCGGCACTGGTTGGGGTGCCTGTGACCTACGTCAAACCGCATGGGGCGCTGGGCAATCTAGCAGCGCGGGATCGTACGGTCGCAGATGCCCTTGTCGCGGCTGTGCAGAGGATTGATCCCGCATTGGCCATCCTCGCCATCTCTGGCACTCAAAGCGAAGAGGCCGCACGGGCCGCAGGCGTGCCTGTGTTTTCGGAAATCTTTGCTGATCGCGGCTATCTTTCCTCGGGGCAGCTCGTGCCGCGCAACCAAGAAGGTGCGATGATCCACGACGCGACGGAGGCCGCCGCGCGTTTGATGGGCTTTCTGCAAAGCGGTCTGATGCCAGTG
Organism: Yoonia rosea; assembly: GCF_900156505.1. NCBI lineage: Bacteria > Pseudomonadati > Pseudomonadota > Alphaproteobacteria > Rhodobacterales > Paracoccaceae > Yoonia > Yoonia rosea. The sequence continues at coordinate 23,184 of NZ_FTPR01000004.1, forward strand.
GTGGATGGCGACCCTATCAAACTTGCAGCGCATTCGATCTGTGTGCATGGTGACAGCCCGGGGGCTGTGGACATGACACGCACAATTTCTAACTATCTCACAGCGCAGGGTGTCGCGTTCAGACCGTTTATCGCGCCCTAAGGATGCTTATGGAACCTCGATTTAAACCCGTAGCTGATCATGCTTTGCTGGTGACTTTCTCTGATGCAATCAGCGAAGAGGCCCATGCGGCTGTCATTGCGCTTGATCAGGCAATCGCAGCAGATGTGCCGGATGGCGTGATTGAAACGGTGCCTGCGCTAGTCAATCTTCTGGTGTCGTTTGACCCGATCAAGACGGACCACGGTGCTGTTGAAAGCCATCTGCGGACACAGCTTGAAGGTCTGGAAAGCCAGAAGATCATTGGCGTCGAACGACAGGTTCAGGTCTGCTACGAGGGCCCTTTCGCCCCTGATCTGGAAGCCGTTGCTGCGGCGACAGGGCTGTCGCAGGAGGCAGTCATCAACGCGCATCTTGCGGGGGATTTTCATGTTCTAATGTATGGGTTCTCGCCCGGTTACGCCTATCTGTCCGGGGTACCAGAGGCGATCCAAGTGCCGCGCAAGCCCGCCCCCGTGCGCGGTGTGCCCGCTGGTAGTGTGATTATCGCAGGGCCACAATGTCTGATTACAACGCTGACGATGCCCACAGGCTGGTCGATCATCGGGCGGTCCCCGACTCCGATTTTCACAGGAAACCCAGACCATCCGTTCCTTTTTGATGTGGGTGATCGGGTGGTGTTTGAACGTGTTGACCTCAAAACCTATGAAGAGCTTTGCAAGGAAAAGGTCGATGGCTAGCGCAAAATTCTCTGTCTCATTTGCAGGGCCATTGGTCACAATGCAGGATGTGGGCCGTCCGGGTCACATGCGCTATGGTGTGGCGGCGTCCGGCCCGATGGATCGTCTGGCCTTTGATGCGGCCCATGCAGCACTTGGCAACAAGGCAGGCTCGAACGCGATCGAGATTTCCCTTGGTGGTCTGATGCTGCAATGCACCGAAGGATCGGTCAGCGTGGCGATCACCGGTGGTGATTTTGTCGTCGAACATGCAGGGCAAAAGACAAGTTCATGGACCATCCTGACAATCCGCAAAGGCGAGAAGCTGGCAATCCGTGCGGGCAAGGCAGGCAGTTGGGCCTATCTGGCTTTCGCGGGTGATCTGGCGTCTGAGACATGGCTTGGAAGTCAAGCCACTCACGCATCCTCTGGCTTTGGTGGGGGTGTTGTGCAAGGCGGACAAGCGCTTGTCGTGGCTGATGCGGCTGTGCGCGAAGAGCGCGAGGGCGAGATCGCGCAGCCGGACTTTGCATCTGACGGCGCGATGCGCGTCGTGCTGGGCCCGCAGGACCAGTATTTTACAGCTGAAGCGATAGAGCACCTTTTAAGCGCGCCTTTCGCCCTGTCAGATGCCTACGACCGGATGGGGATGCGGCTGAATGGCCCGACCCTCGAGATGGAGCGCGCTTTGTCTATCCCGTCAGAGCCGATTGTGCGTGGGGCCATTCAGGTCTCGGGCGACGGTGTGCCGACAGTTCTTCTCGCGGATCATCAAACAACGGGCGGCTATCCAAAGATAGCGACTGTGATTTCATGTGACACAGACCGGCTGACCCAGCTGCGCGCGGGTCAGAAGATTCGTTTTGCGTCAGTCTCAACGCAGCAGGCCGTTGATGCGGCACGCGATTACGCAGAGCGAAAGGCGCAATACCTCGCGCAGATTTCGATCGCGCGAGGTACCTTGGCACAAAGACTGATGCGCGAAAATCTGATCCACGCCTGGGCGGACGATTAACGCGGCATCAATCGGGCGGCTTTAGCGCACGAATTTCTTATGCTTCATCCGCTTCGGCTCAAGCGCATCTGCGCCCAACCGTGCCTTCTTGTCTTCTTCGTAGTCGGTAAACGCGCCTTGGAACCACTCCACATGGGCGTCGCCCTCGAAGGCAAGGATATGCGTGCAAATCCGGTCAAGGAAGAAGCGGTCGTGGCTGATCACCACGGCGCAGCCCGCGAAATCGACCAACGCGTCTTCGAGCGCGCGGAGCGTTTCCACGTCCAGATCGTTGGTTGGTTCGTCAAGCAGCAGGACGTTGCCGCCTGATTTCAGCAGCTTGGCCATATGCACGCGGTTGCGTTCACCGCCCGACAAGAGCCCTACCTTCTTTTGCTGGTCCCCGCCTTTGAAGTTGAAGGCCGAGCAATAGGCGCGGCTGTTCATCGAGGCATCGCCAAGTTCAATAATCTCTGCGCCGCCTGTGATTTCTTCCCAAACCGTGCTGTCAGGGTTCAGCGCGTCACGCGACTGGTCGACGTAAGACAGTTTGACGGTTTCGCCATATTCAACGGTGCCCTCATCAGGCTGGGCCTGACCGGTCAGCATCGAGAACAGCGTGGATTTACCTGCACCGTTCGGGCCGATCACGCCGACGATCCCGCCGGGGGGCAGATCAAAGCTGAGGCCTTCGATCAAGAGCTTGTCGCCCATGGCCTTTTTCAGACCATCCACCGCAATCACTTTGGATCCGAGCCGTGGACCGTTGGGGATGATGATCTGGGCGCGGCCCATTTTCTCGCGCTCGGACTGGTTGGCCATTTCGTTATAGGCCGCGATCCGTGCCTTGGATTTCGCCTGCCGCGCTTTAGCACCTTGGCGCATCCATTCCAGTTCGCGTTGCAGGGTGCGTTGCTTGGATTTGTCGTCCTTTGCTTCGCGCTCCAGCCGCTTGGCTTTGGCCTCAAGCCAGCTTGAATAGTTGCCTTCATGCGGAATGCCAGAGCCGCGGTCGAGTTCCAGAATCCAGCCGGTGATCGCATCAAGGAAATAACGGTCGTGGGTGACGATGAGGATCGTGCCTTTGTAGTCAATCAGGTGCTGTTGCAGCCATGCGATGGTTTCCGCGTCAAGGTGGTTGGTCGGTTCGTCGAGCAGCAGCATATCAGGTGCGTCCAGCAAGAGCTGGCAAAGTGCGACACGGCGCTTTTCACCGCCTGAAAGTGTGGTGACGTCTGCATCATCGGGTGGGCAGCGCAGGGCCTCCATCGAGATATCAATCTGCGCGTCCAGATCCCAGAGGTTCTGGCTGTCGATTTCATCCTGAAGCCGGGCCATTTCGTCGGCGGTTTCTTCCGAGTAGTTCATGGCAACTTCGTTGTAGCGATCAAGAATCGCCTTCTTGTCGGCCACGCCCAGCATCACGTTTTCACGCACGGTCAGGTTCGGATCAAGTTCGGGCTCTTGCGGCAGGTACCCCACACGCGCGCCTTCGGCGGCCCACGCCTCACCGCTGAATTCCTTGTCCTGACCGGCCATAATCCGCATCAGTGTCGATTTACCGGTGCCGTTGACACCGACGACGCCGATTTTCACGCCAGGCAGAAAGTTCAGGCGGATATTTTCAAAAACCTTTTTCCCGCCAGGATAGGTTTTGGACACGCCGTCCATGAAATAGACGAATTGATTGGCAGCCATTGGGGACGCTCCGATAAAGTCAGGGTTCCGCCTTAGATAACCATGCAAAGGGGCAGGGGCAATGCAAAGGACGCCATGATTTATCTTCATCGTCTGCCCTGTGTCAGTGAACCTGACCGCATGTCTTGTGGGGGGCATAACCAAGCGGGCCGAGGACATCAGCGAAACGCAGGATCCGGCTTTACCGGTCTCGGATGAAGCCTTGGTCGTTGGGGTGTTTCAGAAGCGCTGTGCGTTGTGGAAGACGTTGACCGGGATCGCCCACAGTCACCTATGGCCGAGAAAAAAGCCCCGCAAGAGCGGGGCCTTTGGTGGTGATCAAAGCGACAGTTTGGATGCTTCCGAAATGAGCCCCACAGCCCTGTTCATATTGCCGGTCATGAGGTTAGCTGTCAGAAAGGCGACCCCCAGTTGCCCCGGATCGAGGGTTCTGCCGGCTGCGATTTCTGCAATCAGGGGGGACAACGTCTCCATATTTCCGGCAACAACAGTCAAGCCATCCGCGATATCGTTGTTCTTGGCCTGCTGAATGCCAGCCTCGGGCAGGCCGAAACGCAAGGCATAGAGCGTGTTCCTGAAAATCTCGTCGGTCGCCACCAAATCGGCGCTGCTGGGTTCGACATTCACGCCAGAGGCAATCAGACAGATGTTCTTGGAAATACGTTGCGCAAGCATGCGCTGCCGTCCTGCAAGATCAATTGCGATCGCGTCGCTCTGCAAAACAGAAGTTTGGCTCGCGTATTGGCCGGTTATCTGCACCACCAACCGTTGGGCAATCTCCAGCAAAGGCGCGCTTTGATCAGCGATTGCGGTGATGTCGGCGACAGACCCGTCGCCGGCCTCGACCTTATCTGCCAGTACGGAGATGGGACCCCATAGTTCACGGAGCTTTGCGATACCTGCCAGCGTCTTGCGGTGCTCTTCGACACCAATGATGCCAAGGTCTGGATTTCCGAATTCAAGCGCGTCGGTGATCAGTGCAAACTCTGCGGTGGCGGTCGCCAAAGTGTCGCGGCTTGCCTGTGTTTCGACCCCGGCCTGCAAATAGCATGATGCCGCGACAATGCGTTGGCTAAGCATGCGCAGTTTACCCGAGAAGTCGATGCGCTCGCTTGATCCGTTGTCTTCTACAAACTGTGCGGGTTGGATCAGGCCGGACAAAGCAGAGGCTTGGTTATCGGCGTGAACCGATGTCGAAAACGCAAGGCTTGTCACAGTTGCCGTCAGGATTGATTTGATGATGCGGGAAAAAAAGACGTCGTTCGTCGTTATACAGGTCATGGACCGTACTCCAGGTGTCGGCGTAACATGCCGAATTTACATAACTGAGTTATGACGCCCGGATTACACGACCCCCCGCAGCGTTCAGAACCCCTCACTCACATGGGAAAGGACGCTTTCCCTACGTCACTCTTAGAAAGAGGAATTGAGGCTTAATCGCGGCGAAGGCGTGAAATTTTTTAAGATTTTTTCGTGTAAGTAAGCGGTCCGCATTATCCTGATGTCAAAAAAAACCCCGCCAGACTGGCGGGGTTTCTCGTTCACGCGTGATGTCGCTTACTGCGGAATTTCAGCAGTGATGCCTTCAACGTAAAAGTTCATACCTGCCAAAGTGCCATCGTCAGCGACTTCACCATCGGCCAGCCAGACAGACCCGTCCTGACGGTTAATCGGGCCTGTAAAAGCGTGGTATTCGCCAGTGCGCAGGCGCTCGATCAGGTCCTCGGCAGAGGCTTTGACGTCAGCAGGCACCGCGTCGGTGATTTCACCGATGCCGACCATGCCTGGGCCAATGCCGTCCCAAGTGTCCATGCTTTCCCATGTGCCATCAATCACGGCTTGCGTGCGGGCGATGTAGTAAGGTGCCCAGTCGTCGATGATGGATGATACACGTGGGAAGGGTGCGAACTCCGCCATATCGGATGCCTGACCAAATGTCACAACATTGCCAGCGGCCTGCGCTGCGGCCTGTGGTGCCGTCGAATCTGTGTGCTGCAGGATCACGTCAGCGCCTTGTTCGATCAGAACATTGGCGGCTTCGGCTTCTTTTGCAGGGTCAAACCATGTGTAGGCCCAGATGATGCGGAATTCGACGTCAGGGTTCACTTCCTTCGCGTGCAGGTAGGCTGCGTTGATACCGCGAATAACTTCGGGGATCGGGTAGGACGCGATGTAGCCGATGATGTTGCTTTCGGTCATTTGGCCCGCAATATGGCCCTGCACTGCGCGGCCCTCATAGAAACGTGCCGAATAGGTCGATACGTTGTCAGCGCGCTTATACCCTGTGGCGTGCTCGAACTTTACGTCAGGGAACTGGGCCGCGACGTTGATCGTTGCATCCATATAGCCGAAGGATGTGGTGAAAATCAGGTCAGCACCTTGCAGCGCCATCTGTGTCATCACACGTTCTGCGTCAGGGCCTTCTGGCACGCTTTCCACAAAGACGGTTTCAACCGCGTCGCCAAAATGCTCTTCCACGGCTAGACGGCCTTTGTTGTGCTCATATGTCCAGCCGCCGTCGCCGATCGGCCCGACGTAGACAAAGCCAACGGTCGTGGTGTCTTGGGCGATGGCCCCTGTTGCAAGGCCAAGTGCGAGCGCAGCACTGGCCAGTAGTGTTTTCGTTGTCATGTGTTTCCCCTTGGTGGTCTTGTTGTCGCCTCAACGTGAGGCATGGAAAGATTGGCCCAGTGACCCGGGCGCACGTCCAGCCCGCATAATAACCAGAACCGCGATAGTGGCTAGATAGGGCGCCATAGAAAGATACTCGACCGCAATGGCCGCGCCTGCTGCTTGCAGGTTAAGCTGCAACACGGTGACGCCGCCGAACAAATAGGCACCCAGCAAAAGCCGCCCCGGACGCCAGCTTGCAAAGACGACGATGGCCAGCGCGATCCAGCCCGCACCCGCGGTCATGCCTTCGGTCCATTGCGGCACGCGCACAAGGCTGAGGTAGGCACCACCCAAGCCCGCACAGGCCCCGCCGAACATGATGGCAAGCATCCGGACACGGATAACATGATACCCCAGCGCATGGGCTGCTTCATGGTTTTCACCGACCGCGCGCAGGATCAGCCCTGCACGTGAATAGCGCAAAAATCCCCAGACGGCGGCAACCAGCGCGAGCCCCACGTAAACCATCGGATCGTGCTGAAATACAATCGGGCCAATCACCGGAATGTCGCCCAATATCGGGATATACCAATCCGGAAAGGCGGGCGCCTTGATCCCGATATAGCCTTGGCCCATGAGCGCCGACAGCCCCAGCCCGAAGAGCGTCAGCGCAAGGCCGGTTGCCACCTGATTGGACAGTAAAAACTGGGTCAGAAAGCCAAAGATGAGTGAAATAAGCGCACCGCCAACAGCCGCGCCCGCAAATCCCATCCAGGGTGAATTGGTGCCGACCGCCACGACAAAGCCGCAGACGGCCCCGGTAATCATCATCCCCTCAACGCCAAGGTTCAGAACGCCGGCACGTTCGACCACCAACTCGCCTATTGCGGCGAGCATGATCGGCGTTGCTGCGACCATCAGGGAGGCGAGCAAAAGGACGGGGTTGATCGAAGAGAGGTCCATCAGTGCGCCTTTCTTGCCAAGGTGATCCGGTAGTTGGTCAGCACATCCACCGCGAGCAGGAAGAACAACAACATGCCTTGCAGAATCTGGATCGCGGCAATTGGTAGGCCAAGGTTTGACTGGGCAATCTCGCCGCCGATATAGGTCAGTGCCATCAGCCCGCCTGCCAGCAAAATACCAACAGGGTGCAGACGCCCCAGAAACGCCACGATAATTGCGGTAAACCCGTAGCCCACGTTAAAGTCGATACTGACCTGCCCGGCAGGTCCCGCAACCTCGAACAACCCCGCAAGCCCTGCCAAAGCCCCCGAGATCCCCATGCAGATCAGGATCAGCTTGCCCGGGTTCACCCCTGCGAACCGCGCGGCACGCGGGCTTTGCCCCGACAGGCGCACGTTGAACCCGAAGAGATGTCGTGACAGGGCGATATAGGCAAAGATCACCGCGATCAGGGCCGTAACGACCCCCCAGTGCATGCCTGCCGATTGTGTGATCCAGCTTGAAGCAGAGGGATATTGCGCAAGGTTCCGGCTGCCGGGAAAGCCCATACCTTCGGGGTTGCGCAAAGCACCCAGTGCCATTGAGGCCAGCAGTTGCTCGGCCACATAAACTAGCATCAGCGACACAAGAATTTCGTTGGTGCCGAATTTGACCCGCAGCAAGCCGGGGATCATCGCCCACAACAGCCCGCCCAAAGCGCCCGCGACAACCATCAATGGCAGGATGATGAAACTCTCCATCGGATAGAAGGCGAGGCCCACAGCGGCCCCGCAAATCGCACCGACGATATACTGCCCCTCGGCCCCGATGTTCCAGATGCCCGCGCGAAAGCCAAAAGACAGACCAATCGCGATCAGCACCAAAGGCGCGCCCTTAATCAAAAGCTGCGGACGATAGAACCATGCAAATTCCGAGAACAGTGGATCCAGAAAAATCGTCCGGATTGTGACAAGCGGATCTTGCCCAAGGGCGGCAAACAGCAGTCCCCCAAAAAACATTGTCAAGAGGACCGCGACAATCGGGGTCGCAAAGGTCCATGCACGCGAAGGCTGCGGGCGCTTTTCCAGCATAATCATGTGCAGCCCCCTGACTTTCCATGTCCAATCAAACTTCCGCCGGAGGCCCTACGCATCAACATGCGCTACCTCCATATCATGGGCACCACCCAGCATCAGGCCAATCTCTTCCACCGTCAGCCCGGCTGCGGATCGCGGCGCCGAAAGACGCCCTTCGTTCAAAGCAGCAAAGCGGTCCGAAATCTCCATCAACTCGTCCAGATCCTGACTGATCACAATCACGGCCGCACCTTTGGCTGCCAGATCAAGCAGCGCCTGCCGGATCGCGGCGGCAGCAGAGGCATCAACACCCCATGTCGGCTGGTTCACGACCAGTACCTCGGGGGCTTGCATGATCTCGCGTCCGATTACGAATTTCTGCAGGTTTCCGCCGGACAGTGACCTTGCCGCATTTTGCGGCCCCGGCGTGCGCACGTCAAAAGCGGCAATCACCCCTTCGGCGAATTTCCGTGCTTTGGCCCAATGCAGAAACCCGTTTGTTGTCAGTTTCTCGCGCGTCATAGCTGTCAGGATTGCGTTTTCCGTGAGGCTCATATCAGGTGCTGCGGCATGGCCCATCCGTTCTTCTGGAGCAGCGAGAATGCCGATCTTGCGCCGCGCGTTGGGGGCAAGGTGGCCGATAGGCTGACCCTTATAGTGGATCATTGCCTTTGCCGTCTTCATTTCACCTGACAAGGCCGCGACCAGCTCATCCTGCCCATTGCCTGCAACGCCACCAATCCCCAGCACCTCGCCCTTGCGCACCTCCAAGACGATATCCCGCAAAGGCGTGCCAAAACGATGCGGTGCTTTCGCGCTCAGGTTCTTGAGTGCCAGAACGGTTTCACCTGCAGGCTTGTCTTCTTTGTGCGGCACATGCAGCGTGCTGCCCACCATCAGTTCAGCCATATCCCGTGCCGAGGTTGTGCGCGGATCGCAGGTGCCGACGACCTGCCCAAGCCGCAGGACCGTGGCATTGTCACAAAGTGCGCGAATTTCCTCAAGTTTATGCGAGATATAGAGGATCGCCGTGCCTTCGCGGCTCAGCTTTCGCAGCGTTTCGAAAAGGATTGCCACCTCTTGCGGGGTAAGGACCGATGTCGGCTCATCCATGATCAAAAGCTTGGGGTCCTGCAAAAGGCAGCGAATAATCTCGACCCTTTGGCGCTCGCCTGCCGACAGTTCACCCACGATCCTGTCCGGATCAAGCGGCAGACCGTATTGATCCGACACCTGCCGCACCCGCGCTGCAATCTCGGCCTGTGGCGGCGGGTTTTCCATGCCAAGCGCGATGTTCTCGGCCACGTTCATCGCATCGAAAAGCGAGAAATGCTGGAATACCATTGCAACGCCTGCCGCGCGGGCCGCGCGGGGTTCGGCGGGCTGGAAGGGTTCTCCCTCCAATGTCATCGTCCCGCTGTCAGGTTTGACCAATCCATAGATGGTTTTGACAAGTGTCGATTTGCCTGCCCCGTTCTCACCTAAGAGCGCATGGACTTCGCCGCGCCCGATATCAAACGAGACGTCTTTGTTCGCGACGACACCGGGATAGGCTTTGGTCAGCCCCCAAAGGCGCAACAGCGGTTCCGTCATGCAGTGCGCTCCCTTGTCTGGCGTGCCTGAGGGCTAATCATCGCAGTTGCGACGCCAAGTGCAATCGCCGCAGGGTGTTTTCCAAGCGCGGGATCCCCGATTGGACACGCGATGCGCGAGACTTGTGCCGGCGCATGCCCCAATGCCGCGAGGCGCGATCTGAATCGTGCCCATTTTGTCGCTGAACCGATCAATCCGGCACTGTGAAATCCATGGTTCAGCAGTGCGTGGCAGAGGGCGAGGTCGATTTCATGGCTATAGGTGAGAATCAGGTGATCGGCATCAAGGGGAGCATGTTTGACAATCAGGGCAGGGTCTTTGGCGACAAGGGTTGTGACATCCGTTTCTGGAAAACGCTCTGCGCCTGTATCCACCCAAGTGATGGTAAAATCCGGCAAAGGCGCCATCACATTGACCAAAGCGCGCCCGACGTGACCTGCCCCGTAAATCCACAACGGACGGGCAGGGGGAGTGGTCATCGCCTCCGCCTCTTCCCACAACAGGCTGACCGATCCGCCACAACATTGGCCCAACGCAGGGCCAAGCGGCATCGTGGCACTGTGGTTGCTTCGGCCATCGCGCAACATGCGGCGCGCCTCAAGCATGGCCTCCCATTCCAACGTGCCGCCCCCGATGGTGCCTTCTGTTCGGTCCGCCCAGACGAGCATCTGTGTCCCTGCCTCGCGCGGGACAGACCCTGCGGTCTTGGTCACGGTGATGCGGATCGCTGTCATGCGCGCGCCCTTTTGATGGCGCGCAGCACCTCTTCGGCGGTCGCCGGTGCTTGCAGGTCAGGGTATGTCGGGCCACAAGCCGCCACCGCGTCGGACAAAGCCAAAAACGCGGATGTGCCCAGCATGAAAGGCGGCTCACCCACCGCTTTGGAGCGGTAGATCGTCTGCGCGGGGTTGGGTTGATCCCAAAGAGCCACGTTGAACACATCGGGCCGGTCCGAACAGGCGGGGATTTTATAGGTCGCTGGCGCATGGGTGCGCAGCCGCCCTTTGTCGTCCCAAACCAGCTCTTCCGTGGTCAGCCAACCGGCACCTTGGACATAGCCGCCTTCGACCTGTCCGATATCGAGCGCGGGGTTCAGCGATGCGCCCGCATCATGCAAAATGTCGGCGCGCAGAATACGGTTTTCCCCTGTCAGCGTGTCGATCACCACCTCGGTTACGGCTGCACCTTGGGCGAAATAGAAGAACGGTGTGCCGGTGCCCTTGATGCGGTCCCACGCCAGATCGGGCGTTTTGTAAAAGCCGGTCGCCGACAGGCTGACGCGGTTCAGGTAAGCGGTCTGCGCGGCTTCGGCGAACGTCATCTCGGCATTACCGACAAAGACGCGACTGTTCTCAAAACGCACGCTGGCGGCATCCGTCTGGTGCAGTTCTGCAAGACAGGCCGCAATCCGCGCGCGGAGGATATCGCAAGCATTGGCCACCGCCATCCCGTTCAGATCCGTCCCTGATGACGCCGCCGTGGCCGAGGTGTTGGGCACCTTGCCCGTATCCGTTGCTGTGATCTTGACCGCCGAAACGTCTATACCAAAGCGGTGGGCGGCGACCTGCGCCACCTTCTGAAACAGCCCTTGGCCCATTTCCGTCCCGCCGTGGTTCATATGGACCGAGCCGTCCTGATAAACATGGACCAGCGCGCCTGCCTGATTGAGGTGGGTCAGCGTGAATGAAATACCAAATTTCACAGGGCTGAAGGCAATGCCTTTCTTTAGCACCTCCTGGCCTGTGTTCCACTCAGCGATGGCGGCACGGCGCGCATGATAGTTGGAAGACGCCAGCAGCGCCTCGGTCATCTCGTGCAGGATAAAGTCCTTGACGGGCATGTGATAGGGCGTGGTCTGAACGGCGGGTTTGGGCGAATGTTCCGCACCAAACCGCTTGCCGGTTCCCGGCCCTTCGGCCTGTATTCCGGCATAGTAATTGCGCTGACGCACCACGACAGGATCAAGGCCCAGTTCGGCCGCTATATGATCCATCACCCGCTCGATCCCCAAAACCCCCTGCGGGCCGCCGAACCCGCGAAAGGCGGTGGCGGATTGTGTATTGGTCTTGAACCTGTGCGAAGTGATCCGCGCGACAGGCAGATGATAGGCGTTATCGGCATGCAACATCGCGCGGTCGGCCACGGGGAGTGACAGATCAAGCGCCCAACCGCACCGCGTCATCTGGGTGAAATCAACGCCTGTGAGGCGCCCCTCACCATCAAAGCCTGCGTCATAGGTGATCCTGAAATCGTGCCGCTTGCCGGTGATCATCATGTCATCGTCACGGTCATAACGCATCTTGCAAGGCTTGCCTGTCAGCCGCGCGGCCACGGCGCAACCCACCGCGAGCGCATTGCCCTGGCTCTCTTTGCCGCCGAACCCGCCCCCCATGCGGCGCACTTCGCAGCGCACGGCATGCATGGGAACGCCCAGTGCCTCGGCCACCTTGTGCTGGATTTCCGTGGGGTGTTGGGTCGAACTCTGCACGACCATGTCCCCGCCTTCCTGCGGCAGGGCCAAAGCGGCCTGGCCTTCAAGGTAGAAATGTTCCTGCCCGCCCATGGTGATCGTTCCCGTGATGCGGTGTGGCGCAGTGTTCAGGGCGCTTTCCACATCACCTTTGGTCCAGATGCGGGGGCCGTCTTCAAAGCGGCTATCGGCGGCGATCGCATCGTCGATTGTCAGGATCGGCGTTTCTTCGGCATAGTCGATGGTCGCCAACCGCGCAGCCTTGCGCGCCGCCAGATGCGAGTGTGCGACCACCATAAAGAGGGGTTGACCGTAATAATGCACACGCCCCGTCGCCAGCAGCGGTTCATCATGCGCCGATGGCGAGACATCATTGGCAAAGGGCAGATCACCTGCCGTCAGCACAGCGACAACGCCGGCAGCGCTCTTCACCTTTTCAAGGTTCATCGCGCGCACGGTGCCGCAGGCGATCTCGGCCATGCCAAAAGCCAGATGCAGTGTGCCAGTTGGTGTCGGGATATCGTCGATGTAACGCGCAGCCCCAATTACATGCAGGGTGGCGGCATCATGTGGCAGGGGTTTGGCAACGCTCATGCTGACACCTCCAGGACAGAGGTGGCCTGACCGCTGAGGTCCGCAAAATAGCGCTGCAGCAGGTTCTGCGCGACCTTCAGGCGGTAGTCTGCGCTGGCGCGCATGTCGGACATGGGTGTGTAATCCTGCGCGAAGAGGCCAGCGGCATCTGTGATTGTCGCAGAGGTCCACGGTTGGCCGATGAGCGCCGCCTCAACCCCATGCGCGCGGTGCGGGGTGCCCGCCATGCCGCCAAAGGCGATACGTGCCTCGCTGATGACGCCGTTCACAACCGTGACATTGAAGCAGCCGCAAACGGCCGAGATATCCTGATCGAAGCGTTTCGAGATTTTATAGCAGCGCAGCGCGGGTGCGTTTTTGGGCAGCGTTACGCCGGTTACCAACTCGCCCGGGGCGCGGTCTTGTTTGCCATAGGCGATAAAGAAATCCTCAATTGGCAAATCGCGCGTCTTGGTGCCATGGCGCAGGTGCAAGGTGGCGCCAAGTGCGATGAGTGCGGGTGGGTTGTCGCCGATGGGCGAGCCGTTCGCGATATTCCCGCCGATGGTCGCCGCATTGCGCACCTGCTCCGAACCATAACGCCGGATCATTTCGGCGTAGGAAGGGTGCGTTTTGCGGATGACGGCCAAGGCTTCTGTCATTGTGACGGCAGCCCCGAAATGAATGTCGTCCTGTGTTTCGGTGATCTCGCGCAGCGGTTTGCAGCGGTTCAGAAAAGCGACTTTGGGCAGGTCGCGCAGTTGTTTGGTGACCCAAAGGCCGACATCCGTCGCACCCGCAATCAGTGTCGCGTCAGGGTTGGAGGCGTACCAACCGGCCAACGCATCCAGGGTTTCCGGCGCGTCTGGGACGCCATCAACAGCGGGGATCTCATCTTTGATCCATGCGGGCACCTTTGCGGCCTCTGCCGCCTGCGCCGCCCGAACGATCGGTGCGTAACCGGTGCAGCGGCACAGATTCCCCGCCAGCACATCATCATGATCGGTGCGCCCTTGCAGATGCCCGGTTACCATCGCCGCTATAAACCCCGGTGTGCAGAACCCGCATTGCGATCCGTGATGTTCGATCATTGCCTGCTGGACAGGATGCAGGGTCCCGTCAGGGGCGCTGATGCCTTCGACGGTACGCACGGCCTTGCCATGCAGTTGCGGCAAGAACAGGATACAAGCGTTGAGCGCACGCGCCCCGTCCGCGTCCGTCACCATGACAGTGCAGGCCCCGCAGTCGCCTTCGTTGCAGCCTTCCTTGGTGCCGCAAAGACCCTGATCCTCGCGCAGCCATTCGAGCAAGGTGCGGGTCGGTTCCGCTTCCACCTGCACGGTTTCCCCGTTGAGAAGAAACGTGACGTTCATGATTTAAACCCGTCGCCTTACCGAATGTCTGTCAGGGCGCGACGATGTCGATGCGACGTAGACATCAGCCCTTTTTCAGACGTTATGAAACCCGTGTCGGGATCGTTTGGCAAGGCATTTTACAAGAACCCTGCGGGATAAGTCGGCAGATGCCTATTCTGGTAGCAGTTAGCTAGGTCGGTTGCCCGATGCTTTTGGCAAAGCTTGTCAGGGTCTCCAATGCGCCCGCCCAGCCATGCTGTACTTCATCAAGCGTATCGGGACCGGAAAAGGACGAGACTGCGACGGTGATGTTCAATGCGGTTTGTGCGCCCTTACTTTCCAGCAGATAGGTGACAAGACTTGTAGACACGGCTTCACCGCCGAAAATCAGAGTCTCTGTAAACACGGCGCGTTCCGGTGCTGCGAGATTGTACCAGCGGGTTTCCACAAGAAACTCGGGCGCATCAACAGGCCCGAACCGGTGCACATCCACTCCGCCGACACGCAGATCGGCGGCATCGGTTTCCAACAGGGTAGATGCATCCGGCCCGTTCCATTTCTCGCGCTCTTTGGCATCTGTCAGAACCTGCCACAGTCGGTCCGCCGGCAGGGGAAGCAAACGGTGCATATCGAAAGATTTTGTATCAAGTGGCATTCAATGGTCCTTTTCTTTTGCGGCTATCTGGTGCGCCAGTGCGTCGAGGTTGTTCATCCGGTTCTCCCAAATCTCGCGTTGCCACGCGAGCCAGCCTTGCGCTGCGATCAACGGCGCTGCTTCGATATGACAGGTCCGCACGCGCCCCTTTTTGATTGAACGGACAATTCCCGTCTCTTCGAGGACTTTGAGGTGCCGCATGAATGTGGGTAGCGCCATTTTATGCGGGCTGTGCAATTCGCTGACACTCGCGGGGCCAGAGGCAAGCCGTTCGATAACTGCGCGGCGGGTGGGGTCGGACATGGCGCCGAAAAAGGAATCAAGTTGCTTGGTCATACGGTCGAGCATTTGCCGCAATGCGGTCATTGTCAATATAGTTAGTCATATTGCTAAGTAATAAGCCAAGACTCGCTTCCACGCTTGCAGCGGCGCAGGCATTCGCTACCTTGCGGATATGACAGCTGACCCCCGATTCATTCACCTGCGTGTCCACACGGAATATTCCCTGCTGGAAGGCGCGATCCCGACCAAAAAGCTGCCCGGTTTGATTGCCGGAATGGGCATGCCCGCTGTCGCGGTGACCGACAGCAACAACATGTTCAATGCGCTTGAATTTTCCGAAGGGGCAGCGAAAGCGGGGGTGCAACCGATCATCGGCTGTCAGCTTGACGTGACCTATATGCCCGCCGAGCCGGGCAAACGGCCCGAAGCACCCGCGCCCATCGTGCTGCTGGCGCAATCCGAAGCGGGGTATATGAACCTGATGAAGCTGAATTCTTGCGCCTATCTGGATGCGCAAGGACAGTTGCCGCAGGTCACCCTTGAAGAACTGGCGCAGTACCACACGGGTCTGATTTGTCTGTCAGGTGGCCCTGATGGGCCATTGGGCCGTCTGTTGCGCCAAGGCCAGCGGCCAAAGGCCGAGGCGTTCCTCGACAGGCTTGCCGCGATTTACCCTGACAGGCTTTATGTCGAATTGCAGCGTCACCCGGGCGATGGATTGCCCGAGGCCGAAAGGCTCTCGGAGCGCGGGCATATTGAAATGGCCTACGCGAAAAACCTGCCGCTGGTCGCCACAAATGACGTCTATTTCCCCAAGACCGAACTGTACGAGGCGCATGACGCACTGATCTGTATCGCGGAAGGCGCCTATGTCGACCAGCAAGAGCCACGCCGCCGTTTGACGCCGCAGCACTATTTGAAATCACCGCAAGAGATGGCAACATTGTTTGCCGATCTGCCCGAGGCGATTGAAAACACGGTCGAGATCGCAAAACGCTGTGCATTCAAAGCTTATAAGCGCGCGCCCATTCTGCCCAAATTTGCCGATGACGAAGTGGCCGAATTGCGGCGTCAGGCGCAAGAGGGGCTAAAAGCGCGTTTGGCGGTGATTCCCCATGCGGCCGAGGTGGTGGAATACGAAAAACGCCTCGAATTCGAGCTTGGGATCATCGAAGGCATGGGGTTCCCCGGTTACTTTCTGATCGTTGCCGACTTTATCAAATGGGCCAAGGATCAGGGTATTCCTGTCGGGCCGGGCCGTGGGTCTGGCGCGGGGTCTTTGGTTGCCTATGCGCTGTTGATCACTGATCTTGATCCGCTGCGCTATTCACTGCTGTTCGAACGGTTCCTCAATCCTGAACGTGTGTCGATGCCTGACTTTGACATCGACTTTTGCATGGACCGCCGCGAAGAGGTGATCCGCTACGTGCAGGAAAAGTACGGGCGCGATAAGGTCGGGCAGATCATCACCTTCGGTGCGCTCTTGTCCAAGGCCGCCGTGCGGGACGTGGGCCGCGTGCTGCAGATGCCATACGGACAGGTGGACCGTTTGTCCAAGATGATCCCTGTGGAAGGCGTGAAACCCGTTTCAATTGAAAAGGCGCTGGCCGATGAACCCCGCCTGCGCGAAGAGGCCAAGAATGAAGAGGTTGTTGACCGCCTGCTGACCTATGCCCAGCAGGTCGAGGGTCTGCTCCGCAATGCCTCAACCCACGCGGCGGGTGTCGTGATTGGCGACCGTCCGCTGGATGAACTGGTGCCGCTTTATCAGGACCCGCGTTCAGACATGCCCGCCACCCAATTCAACATGAAATGGGTTGAGCAGGCAGGGTTGGTAAAATTCGACTTTCTGGGCCTGAAAACTCTGACTGTGATCCAGAACGCGGTGGAACTGGTCAAAAAGACTGGCCGTCCGCTGAATATCGCCGCAGATGGCACCAAGCTTTACGACGCGCTTGAAGGGTTTGAATATGACATCGGGGCGATCCCGCTGGATGATGAAAAATCCTATGCGCTGTATTCCAGCGCCAAAACCACGGCCGTGTTTCAGGTGGAATCCAGCGGTATGATGGATGCGCTCAAGCGCATGAAACCAACCTGCATCGAAGATATCGTGGCGCTTGTGGCGCTCTATCGCCCCGGCCCGATGGAGAACATCCCGACCTATTGTGAGGTCAAGAACGGGCAAAAGGAACTGGAATCGATCCACCCGTCGATTGACCATATCCTGAAAGAAACCCAAGGCATCATCGTCTATCAGGAACAGGTGATGGAGATCGCGCAGGTTATGGCGGGCTATTCGCTTGGTGGCGCGGATTTGCTGCGCCGCGCGATGGGTAAAAAGATCGCCGAGGAAATGGCCAAGGAACGCCCGAAGTTTGAGGAAGGCGCCAAGGCCAACGGGGTAGACCCCAAGAAAGCCCGCGAGGTTTTCGACCTTTTGGAAAAATTCGCCAACTACGGCTTCAACAAATCCCACGCGGCGGCCTATGCGGTGGTCAGCTATCAAACGGCATGGCTGAAAGCGAACCACCCTGTCGAATTTATGGCTGGCGTGATGAATTGCGATATCCACCTCACGGATAAACTGGGCGTTTATTTCCAAGAGGTCAAAAAGGGGTTGGGTATTGAATATACCCCGCCTTGCGTGAACCGCAGTCAGGCAACCTTTGACGTTCAGGATCAAAAGCTTGTCTATGCGCTGGGCGCGCTGAAAAATGTGGGCGTCGAGGCGATGAGGTTGATCGTTGCAGGGCGCGCGGACCGCGCATTTGTGAACCTATACGACTTTGCCCGCCGCTGTGATCTGAAACGTATCGGAAAGCGCCCGCTTGAGATGCTGGCGCGGGCAGGGGCCTTTGATGTGCTTGACCCGAACCGCCGCCGCGTGATGCTGAGCCTTGATGCGCTGACCGCTTATTCTGCTGCAATCCATGATCAAAAATCCTCAAATCAGGTGTCGCTCTTCGGGGATGCGGGCGAGGATCTGCCGGAGCCACGGCTGATGGATGGCGCAGATTGGTTGCCTGCCGAGCGGCTTGCCGAAGAGTTCAAGGCCATCGGGTTTTATCTGTCGGGCCACCCACTCGATGACTATATGGGCGCGCTGAAGCGCAAGCAGGTGTTGACGCTGGACGAAGTGATCGCCAAGGCCGAACGTGGGGCCTGTGTGGTGAAGATGGCCGGTACCGTGTCGGGCCGGCAAGAACGTAAATCGGCGCGCGGCAACCGCTTTGCCTTTGCGCAACTGTCTGATCCGACGGGCCAATATGAGGTGACGCTGTTTTCGGATGTCTTGGAAAACGCCCGTGAATTTCTTGAAACCGGCAGTCAGGTCGTCATGACCTGTGAGGCCACGATGGAGGCCGATCAGCTCAAGCTGTTGGGTCGTTCGGTCGGTCCTGTGGATGCGATGGTGGCTGATGCAGGTGGTGCAGGTCTGCGGGTATTCATTGACGGGCCAGACGTGATCGGATCGGTCGCCACTGTGCTCGGGAACGCTGCCAAAGGGTCTGTACGTGCCTCAAGAGGACCAATCTATTTTTGTTTGATGCGCGACGATCTTCCCGGAGAGGTCGAGCTTGATCTGGGCGAGGAATTTCCGGTCAACCCGCAGATCAAAGGTGCGCTACGCAGCTTGGGCGGTGTGATCGAAGTGGAAGACGCCTAGGCAAAGGGATCAAGCCTTGCGATGGCTTTCGCATGATTGATCACGCAATAATTCCTGCGTTCGTCTTCGAATTCGGGAATCGCGGCGCTGAGTGCGGCCATATCCTTTACGGCCAGAACCATAGCTTCGCCCCCTTCACCACCGAATTCCTTGGTTTCTGCGGTTGTGAAAACGATCCCCATGACAATGTTGCTTGCCGGAAAAAGTTCGACCGGATGCGTTTGGCTAAGCGCTTCAATCCGTGGGCTCAACCGTTCAGATGTTTCGCGTGGCAGTGTCACAATTGCCATTTTTTAACCCTATTCGTGCTTGCGCTGTGAAAAATGTGGCAGATTAGCGCGCTGTTTATCTCTTTTAGTCTAGGATAGTTCCACAGCTCCTTAACATGGTCTAAATTAAATGTAATAGAGTGCAAAACGTATTTTTAACTAGGTAGCCGCGATGCCATTTCTTTTTGACTGGACAACCTTTTCAAGCCCGAACGGGACCACGACGCTCACCAATACGTCTGGACCGGGGCTAGGAAATTCGACGACGTTTACGTCGACGGCATCAAGCTCGGCAGGTGCAAATAATCCGGGTTATTTTAACAATTTTGGTGGGTCAATTTTTGCTCAGCGCGTCCCCGCAGGAGAATCGGCCAACCTCGCCTTGGATTTCGATGACGGGGTCAAGAATCTGTCTTTCGAAATTTTCGACCTCGATGCGAATGGGAATGCTTGGTCGGATGTCGTGACGATCACGGCATTGGATGCAAACGGGAATCCGGTTACGCCGATTTTTTCGAATTTGGAAACTTATCACGTCCTGTTAGACCCAAATACAGTCGCTGCGAATGATACCAGTTCCGCCGCGGTTGACGGCCCGGGGGCTGCGGACTCTATTTCGGTAACCTTCGGCTCACCTGTTGTCAGCGTGGTGATTTCGTTCTCGGGCAACAGTGACAACGGCATTCGGTCAGGCGCGGTCGGTCTAGGTGACTTTACCGGTGATATCGTTTGTTTTGCGCATGATACGATGATCGAGACGAATGAAGGGCAGGTTGCTGTGCAGGTTCTGCGCGTCGGTGATCTGGTGCGCACAAAGGACAATGGCCTGCAGCCGATCCGCTGGATCGGGTCGCGGACCGTTGATGCTGTTGGCCGGTTCGCGCCGATCGAGATTGCCGCAGATGTGCTTGGCAACGACCGGCCGCTTGTTCTGTCGCCGCAGCACCGTGTGATGCTGAGTGGTTGGCAGGCCGAGTTGTTGTTCGGCGTCCCAGAGGTGCTGGTGGCGGCGAAGCATCTGGTTGATGATAAGAAAATTCTGCGCCGTGAAGGTGGCACGGTGACCTATTTTCACATGATGTTCGATCAGCATGAAATTGTTTATGCTGATGGCGCGCCTTGTGAGAGCTTCCATCCTGGACATGTGGGCATCTCCGGCATGGATGATGCGCAACGCGACGAAATATTCGCGCTGTTTCCGGAGCTGGAACAGGATTTCGCCGGGTTCGGACCATTGGCACGTATGTGCTTGAAGTCCGCTGAGGGCCGTATGATTGCGCAGATGATCCATCTTCGGCACTAGCTTGATTGCGCCGCGATAGTGTTGTGGTGCTTATCTGTAAGAGGCACTATGCCATCCGTGCCATTTTGCGCGAAGGATGATCAGGGGCGCGATGCGTTGCCTACGGGCGGACCGAAGGTTTGGTTTGACTGCTGCCTTCGATCAGAAACTTGCCTGCGGCCCAACCCTCAATGCCGGGATCAGCCAGCGTCGCAACCTTGCACCAGCGCCCTCCTTCGGCCATGCGGCATCCCAGGTTGCGCATGATTTGACCGTTGGACAGGCGGGCGAGACGGTCCGCCTCCAGAGACGGGGCCGCGCGCAGGTTCAGCGTACTGCCGGATGTCGCGACCTGATAGAAATCGGGCCCGCCCTGCAGCCCGTCGGCAAAATCACCCTGAACAACGACGCCTGTGTCGCCATTGATGCCGATGGTCAGCGTATAGTCAGATGTTTCACCCCGCCGCGCGGCGCTGCGCATCAAATAGACCGAGACCGTATATTCGCCTGATAAGGGCAGGACCCCGTCGAAGGCATTCAGCTCTGGTGTCATCTGGCTGACAGCCATTGCTTCACCCCCGGGGCCAGCGCCGGGAGCGTAGAGATTGAAATACGTGGCCAAGTTTGAAGGGGTGAGAGTGACGGTCATACGTTGGCCCGCCTCGGCCCCGATTGTATAGAGGACGACGTCACGTCCTGTGACCGTGTCAGTGAGCGTGGTGCCAGAGCCTCCGGCCGCAAAGCGGACCTGTACGGTCCGCGTGTCATCTTGGGCCGTCGCGATCACCGGGGCGGTCAAGGTCAGTGCGAAGGCGAGAAAGAAAGAGATGGCATTCATCGCAGGGGGCTTTCACGGCTTGGTTCAAAAGGCGTGTTTGGAACGTCTATACCATCCAAGGCACATTTCGCCAAAACCTTACCACGTCGGGATATACGTCTACCAGTGCGGCGGTCGCTGGTCGGCCAAGGGGACCGTGCCACCTGCATCCATTTCGCGCCCTGCTTCGCGTTCCATCAGCATCGCCAAACGCCGTTGCGCCACAGCCAATTCGGTTTCCTGCCGGGCGACGATATCCGACAAGTCTTCGACTGTTCGGGTCAGGTGTGCGATCTTTTCTTCAAGGTGCGTGATGTTTGTCATAGCCGCATCATAGCGCTGCAACGATGCCGCGAAAAGGGCCGCGCTGCGGATTGTGTCGGTGGTCGGAATTTGAGTATTTTTGGCAAGATGATGTCAGGGCAATGCTTTGAACTGTGCCTGGGGTGCATTGCCCCTGTCACAATGGCGGGTTAAACGGCGCTTGAACAGAAGTGACCGGCAGGATCAAGTGCATGGCCAAGATCAAGAAACAGCCCCGCCCCAAGGCGCAGACGCCCAAAGGGTTTCAGGATTATTTCGGCGCGGACGTGACTGCGCGCAATGAAATGCTGGCCACGATTGCGGGGGTTTATCATCGCTACGGGTTTGATGCCTTGGAAACGTCCGCCGTTGAAACGGTCGAGGCTCTGGGCAAGTTCCTGCCCGATGTAGACCGCCCGAATGAGGGTGTCTTTGCATGGGAAGAAGATAACGACTGGCTGGCACTCCGCTATGATCTGACGGCCCCTTTGGCGCGTGTCGCGGCTCAGTATCGCAATGATCTGCCGTCACCTTACCGCCGTTATGCAATGGGCCCTGTGTGGCGCAATGAAAAGCCGGGACCGGGGCGGTTCCGGCAGTTCTACCAGTGTGATGCCGATACGGTCGGGGCGGGGTCCGTGGCCGCAGATGCAGAGATATGCGCGATGCTGGCAGACACGCTGGAAGCGGTGGGGATCGAGCGCGGGGATTACATTATCCGCGTGAACAACCGCAAAGTTCTGAACGGGGTGATGGAAGTCGCAGGACTGTCCGGTGACGACAAAGAGGCCGAGCGCGGGATTGTGCTGCGCGCGATTGATAAGTTGGATCGGCTGGGGGCGGATGGTGTGAGGGCACTGTTGGGTGAAGGCCGCAAGGACGCCAGTGGTGATTTTACCAAGGGTGCCGGGCTGGCGGATGCGCAGGCCGAGGTCGTGATGGGCTTCATGGAAGCCAAGCGCGACACCGGTGCGGCGACTGTTGCACGGTTGAATGAACTGGTGGGCGGATCAGCGATTGGTCTAGAGGGTGTGCAAGAGCTCGAAACCATCGCGGCGCTGTTAGAGGCGCAAGGCTATACAGCTGAGAGGATCGAGATTGACCCCTCTGTCGTTCGTGGTCTCGGCTACTACACCGGCCCTGTCTATGAGGCTGAGCTGACCTTTGAAGTCACCGACGAAAAGGGCCGTCCGCGTAACTTTGGTTCCGTTGCTGGCGGCGGACGTTATGATGATCTGGTGAAACGCTTTACGGGGCAGGAAGTGCCTGCGACCGGTGTGTCGATTGGTGTGGACCGTTTGCTGGCCGCCTTGCGCGCTAAGGGGCGCATGGATCAGACGGCAATGGGGCCGGTCGTCGTCACGGTCATGGATCGCGACCGGATGGCGGACTATCAAACCATGGTGGCCGAGCTTCGGAATCCGAACGATGGCGGCGAACCTATCCGCGCGGAGGTCTATCTGGGCAACCCCAAGAACTTTGGCAATCAGTTGAAATATGCCGACAAGCGCGCGTCGCCTGTCGCGATCATCGCGGGCAGTGATGAATTCGACAAAGGCATCGTGCAGATCAAGGACCTGATCCTTGGTGCCGAGATTGCCAAGAACGCGACGCTGGAAGAGTGGAAGGACCGCCCCAGCCAATACGAGGTGCCGCGCGACCAGATGCTTGCGAAGGTGCGCGAAATTTTGGCCGAGCACAGCTGATGCCAACCTCAACTGATACATTGGCCGAGGCGCGGCGTCTGCGTGATCTCTTTGCCGCCAAAGGGGCGCAGGTGATCAAGGCCGACGTGCTGCAATCGGCAGAGACCCTTCTTGATCTTTACGGCGAGGATATCCGCGCGCGCGCCTATCTGACGTCTGATCCATTGCGCGGCGAGATGGTACTGCGCCCTGATTTTACGGTCCCAGTTGTGCAGATGCATATGGAGGCCCGTGCAGATCCTGCGCGCTATACCTATTCCGGCAAGGTATTCCGCAAGCAGGAAACCGACGAAACCCGCGCGAATGAGTTTGTGCAGGTGGGCTATGAGGTGTTTGACGGTGCAAATCCCGCAGGTGCCGATGCCGAGGTTTTTGCAGCTATCGCACAGGGGCTTGCCGGGCTGCCTGTGCGGGCTGCCACGGGTGATATCGGGGTGCTGATGGCGGCGGTGCGCGGGCTGCAGACGACTGATGATCGCAAGGCGGCGCTCATGCGGCATATCTGGCGGCCGCAGCGGTTTCGCGCCTTGTTGAAGCGGTTTGGCAGCGCGGCCGTAACGCCTGCCCGTGCCGCGCTTTTGGCTGCGGATGATCCTTTTGCACAGGCAGGGCCCGAAATCGGGTTGCGCACCCGTGTAGAAGTGCAGGCGCGCATTGATGCCCTGCGTGCCGATGCAGCGGCACCGCCGATTGCCACCGAAGAGATTGCGGTGATCGATGCGATCTTGGGTCTGCGCGAAACGGCTCCAAACGTCCTGAGTGCCCTGCGCGATATGGCAGTCGATATGCCTGCAATTGGTGATGCGGTTGCCACCATGAACGCCCGACTTGAAGCCCTGTCCAAGCACGGTGTTGATGTCGCCAGTCTCGAGTTCGAAGGCAGTTACGGGCGCACGTCGCTGGAGTACTATGACGGGTTTGTTTTCGGGTTTTACGCCATTGATCGTCCGGACCAGCCGCCTGTTGCGTCCGGTGGCCGCTATGATGCGCTGACGGCGCGATTGGGTCAGGGCCGTGCAGTGCCTGCGGTGGGTGGCGTGATTCGCCCCGATCTGGCTGTGGGGTTACGCTGATGTTGAAACTGGGTGTGCCGTCCAAGGGGCGGTTGATGGAAAAGACCTTTGACTGGTTTGGTGCGCGTGGGATCAGCCTGCGTAAATCAGGCTCTGATCGTGAATATGCGGCAGCCGTTGACGGGTTTGAGGGGCTTGAACTGGTGCTGTTGTCAGCGGGAGAAATTCCGCGTGAGTTGGCATCAGGGAATATTCATCTCGGTGTGACGGGGTCTGATCTGGTGCGCGAGAAGCTGGCCAATTGGGACAGCCGTGTTGCGGAACTTGCGCCGATGGGCTTTGGCGGGGCTGATCTGATTGTCGCGGTCCCGCAGGCCTGGGTTGATGTCAATACGCTGGATGATCTGGATGCAACGGCGGCAGCGTTTCGACAAAAACACGGGTTCCGGCTGCGGATCGCGACGAAATACCACCGTCTGGTGCGTGAATTTTTGCGCGAGCAGGGCGTGGCAGATTATCAGATTGTGGATAGTCAGGGCGCAACCGAAGGCACGGTCAAGAATGAGACTGCCGAGGCGATTGCCGATATCACTTCGACCGGTGAAACACTGCGCGCCAATGGTTTGAAGATCTTGGATGACGGGCTGATTCATGCGTCCCAGGCGACCCTGTTTCGCGGGCGGCGCAATGACTGGACCGATGAGCAACGCAAGAAGCTGAAGGCGCTGCAGTTGGTGCTGGGGATCTAGGCCTGCGCAGCCCTGACCGCGTCACGGCAGGCGGTGTCGAGCGCCGAAGGTTTGTGGCGGGCTTTTGCGAGACCGGTTTCAGTGTCATCGCCAGCCACTGCCGATGCGGCAGTTGCCGCCATGCTATAGCTGTGGACCTGTGTGATGCCTTTCAAAGCTTGCCGGCACAGGGCATGGATCACCAGATAATCCAGGTGGCTACCGAGAAGGCCTGCACCTTTCTCTGTCCCGCCTGCGGCATTGCTTTCGCAGGCAAGGGCATCCGTCGACAGAAATGAACGGCAGATCATCGGGCGTGCCTCGTAGGCGCGGCAACTGCGTGTTTCGGGGTCAAGTGCGGGGCATGCCTCTGGGTGCCACGCACGGCCATCGGGTTGGCCCGCAAGCGGACTTGCGGCTTGGTGGAGTTGCGTAGCCTCAAAGGCCGTGATCACGCCACCCTCGCCACCTGAGAGGATACAGCAAAAGGCGCATCCTTGGGTGCAGGCCGCATTTGTCACGGCCTCGGGTGGGGCTTTCATGATCTCGTCGCGGACGGCGTGGCCCAATCGCCATGCGGCTTTCCCGCTGGCCATTTCCGCAACGACCTCACTGACGGGCATACCGTAGGTTTGAGCGGTTTGCAGGAAAGAAGTGAGGATGCGTTTGGCGCGATCCTCCTGCGGCTTGCCTGCGCCTTTGACCTTGGCTTTGGCCACCCGCCCGGCAATATCGGCCACAGTGATCGCGCCTGGCGTATTGCCTTTCTGGGCGCGCCTGCGGGCCGCGCGGGAAGATGCTGGTTTCATACTGCGCCCTTGGATGCCATTGTCGTGGCTGACTATAGAAGGCACGGGCGGGGCGTCCAGTGTTAGCCCTGCAATCTGTCCCGCAAGAAACGTCGCAGAATCTTGCCGGATGCGGATTTCGGGATCTCATCCACGAAATAGACCTGGTGGAGCTGCTTATAGGTGGCAAGGCGTGCCGCGATATGGGCGTTGATGGTGTCCTGATCGGGGGCAAGATCGCCCGCCACGACAAAGGCGACAGGCAGTTCGCCCGCTTCATCGTCTGGCAGGCCCACAACCGCAGCATCTGTGATGCCGTCCATGGCGACCAACGTGGCCTCCAACTCTGCCGGAGCCACCTGAAAGCCTTTGTATTTGATCAGTTCTTTCAGGCGGTCGGTGATGAACATATAGCCATCTTCGTCAATCTTCGCGATGTCACCGGTCCGCAGCCAGCCGTCATCTGTGATGGTTTGCGCGGTGGCCTGCAGGTTGTTGAGATAGCCTTGCATGACCTGCGGCCCTTTGATCCAGAGCTCGCCTTCTGCGCCTGCGGGCAGGTTCTGTCCGGTCTCGATATCGACGATCCGGCAAGTGGTGTTGGGCGCGGTGATGCCTGCCGCACCAGAGCGCGGCGCATGGCGCGGAACCACGTGGGAGACGGGGCTGAGTTCGGTCATGCCATAACCTTGCAGCGCGTTGCAGCCCAGCCTCGCTGCAATCGCGTCGGAGAGATCGGCGCCGGAAGGAGCAGCGGCGATGAATACCTCTTGCAGCCCTGATAGGTCATAGTCATCGACGAGCGGATGTTTGGCCAGTGCAAGGGCGACAGGGGGCACGACCCACATGCGCTGGGCCTTGTAGTCTTGGCTGATTTGCAGGAATTGCGGCAGGTCAAAGCGCGGCATTGTCACCAACGCGCCGCCGCCGCCGAGATGGATATTCATCAGAACGGTCATACCGTAGATGTGGAAGAACGGCAGGAAGGCGGCAGTCACTTCGCCCGCCTGAAAATCGGCGGCGACGATGGATTGATCGACATTGATCACAAGATTGCGGTGCGAGAGCATGACACCTTTGGGCAGGCCGGTTGTGCCAGAGGAATAGGGCAGAACCACGGTAAATGCGTCAAGGTCCACAGGAACTTGCGCTGGAATGGGATCGCGGAAAAGGGCTGCGTACTCCGACGTGCCAATGGCGATAACCGCGGTGTCGCCTGCGCCTGCTTGCGCCGTCTCCATGAAGTCGGGGATCGTAAAAAGAAGTTCGGCACCGGCATCGCGCATCTGGTGCGCGACCTCGCTCGCGGTATAGGTCGGGTTCAGCGTTGTGATTGTCCCGCCACCCCAGGCGACTGCGTGAAAGACCACGCAATACTCGGGCATGTTGGGGGCCATGATTGCCACCGTATGCCCTGCGCCAAAGCCTGCTGCGGCCAATCCTCCCGCCATGCGCTTGACCTGATCCATGAATGCGGCGGCGGTCATGCTGCGCCCGCTGGGGCCATCTGTCAGCACAACGTCGTTGGGGCGGCTTTCAAGGTTTTGGAAAACACGCTCGGTGATCGTCAGGTCTGTCGCAGGGACGTCGGGGTATGGACTTGTGAAAATGGTCATGCAGGGCTCCTCCTGCACGGATCATGGCACAGGGTTTGCCGCCTGCCTAGCGGACACCGATGGCAGCAAGAGCCTTGGAAAGTTCGGGTGGCAGGGCCTCTTCGTCCTGCCGGCCCTCGGGCAGGTCGCGGGGGGCGTCGTCTACGGTCAGATACCGCCAGCCCTGAAAGGCGCGTTTAGGTGTGGCCTCGACGCGGATCAGGCCCGGTTTGCATACGATGGCGCAGCGGCGGATGCCGTCGCCGCCGATGTATTCATCAAGTCGCGCAATGGGCTGACGGCAAAGGATCACGCCTTTGATAACCCAGAAGATCGAACCGTCATTCAGGATCTCTTCAGCCCGTTTCGGCCACATGCGGGTGATGTGGCGTGGCAGCCCGTCTTGGGTCTGCGCACGCGCCGTTGCCTGCCATGCAGAGAGATCGGCGACCGTTTCGGTGCCGACAGAGAGCTTCAGGATGTGGACGGTTTTCGACATCAATCCCCCCCGGGATAAGTGGTAGATAACGTGGATAGGCTGCACGGCAAGGCTTGGCTGAAAAAAGGTTTATGTGGTGGCCCGCTTGAGATCAACCGCTATATATGGTACTTTCAACTGCGGCAATTTTGGTCTGATTTAGTCGTTTCCAACCCAACACCCAACACGTAAGATGCAGGCCTTGCCAGTACCGATGAGGAGATTCCCCGCCATGACCGCGTTTTCCGCCCCTATTGCTGAACAAATCTGGGACATGAAGTACCGGTTCAAGGATGCGGGCGGTACGCCGATCGACGAAACGGTCGAAGACACATGGAAGCGTATTGCCGGTGCGTTGGCTGCGGTTGAGGCTGATCCCAAAGCATGGGAAGGCAAATTCTACGACGCGCTAGCGGATTTCAAATATCTGCCTGCGGGCCGGATCACGGCAGGGGCTGGCACGGCGCGGTCGGTAACGCTGTTCAACTGTTTTGTCATGGGCACGGTCCCTGACAGCATGGGGGGCATCTTTGACATGCTCAAAGAGGCGGCGCTGACCATGCAGCAGGGCGGCGGGATCGGCTATGATTTCTCGACGATCCGCCCCAAGGGTGCGAGCGTGATGGGCGTGGCGGCAGATGCTTCTGGTCCGCTGTCCTTCATGGATGTCTGGGATGCGATGTGCCGCACGATTATGTCGGCCGGTTCGCGCCGCGGCGCGATGATGGCGACAATGCGCTGCGATCACCCTGATGTAGAAGATTTCATCACGGCTAAATCCGATCCTGCGCGTCTGCGCATGTTCAACATGTCCGTGCTGATTACCGATCCGTTTATGGATGCGGTGAAGGCAGACGGGTCGTGGGATCTGGTCTTTGGCGGACAGGTCTACCGCACGGTACAGGCGCGTGATCTGTGGGATGCGATCATGCGGTCGACCTATGATTACGCTGAACCGGGTGTGATTTTCATCGACCGGATCAACCAGATGAATAACCTCAATTATTGTGAAACAATTGCGGCAACAAACCCCTGCGGCGAGCAACCTTTGCCGCCTTACGGGGCATGTTTGCTGGGCTCGATCAATATGGCGCGTCTGGTCAGTAACCCGTTTGAAAATGCGGCCACTCTGGATGAGGGTGCTCTGACCGATCTCGTCGCGACAGCGGTGCGGATGATGGACAATGTGGTGGACGCATCGCGGTTCCCGCTTGAGGCACAGCAGGCCGAGGCCAAGGCCAAGCGTCGCATTGGTCTGGGCGTTACGGGTCTGGCCGATGCGCTGTTGATGGTCGGCCTGCGCTACGGGTCGGAAGAGGCGGCAGCGCAGACGGATAAATGGATGCACCAGATTGCGCGTGCGGCCTATCTGGCCTCTGTTGAGCTTGCGAAAGAAAAAGGGTCTTTCCCGCTGTTCGATGCGGAGAAGTTTCTGGCCAGCGGCGCAATGAAACACATGGATGACGACGTAAAAGATGCAATCCGTCAAAATGGCATAAGAAATGCACTTTTGACGTCGATTGCGCCGACCGGCACGATCAGCCTTTATGCAGGTAACGTGTCGTCCGGGATCGAGCCTGTGTTTGCCTATGCCTACACGCGCAAGGTTCTCCAAAAAGACGGTTCGCGCACCGAGGAAGAGGTTGTGGATTACGCGGTTCAGTTGTGGCGTGATCTGAAAGGTGATGCACCTTTGCCCGACTATTTTGTGAATGCACAAACGCTCGCCCCGCTGGATCATGTGCGCATGCAGGCGGCGGCACAGAAGTGGATCGACAGCTCGATCTCCAAGACAATCAACTGTCCCGAGGATATCAGCTTCGATGACTTCAAAGAGGTCTACATGGCTGCATGGGATCAGGGCTGCAAAGGCTGCACCACCTACCGTCCGAATGATGTGACCGGATCCGTCCTGTCGGTTTCGCAAGAGGCGTCACCGTCCGAAGTTCCGGCGCAGGTCCGGCAAGAGGGTGAAGGGGCTGAAGTCGTCTACATGTCCGAGCCGCTGGACCGCCCGCAAGAGTTGGAGGGCGCGACCTATAAACTGAAGTGGCCCGATAGCGAGCATGCGATTTACATCACCGTGAACGATCTGGTGATTGCGGGGCATCGGCGCCCGTTCGAGGTGTTTATCAATTCCAAGAATATGGAACACTTTGCCTGGACCGTGGCGCTCACGCGCATGATCTCGGCGGTGTTCCGGCGCGGTGGCGATGTGTCTTTCGTGGTTGAGGAACTCAAGGCCGTATTCGATCCGCGTGGTGGCGCTTGGATGCAGGGTAAATATGTGCCGTCTATTCTGGCTGCGATTGGTGGCGTCATTGAAAAACACATGGTCGCTACCGGTTTTCTGGCAGGTGAGGGCATGGGCCTGAAGGCCGATCCGCAGGCGGACGTTGTTGCCATCAACGGTGGACCGCGCGGCAAGGCGTGCTCGTCGTGTGGATCCTACGACCTGCGCATGGTTGAGGGGTGCATGACCTGCGGGTCCTGCGGCTATTCCAAATGCGGCTAAAGCGGATTGCGCCGCAGTAGCCAGATAAAGAACAGCCCGCCGATCAAACCGGTGACGATCCCGATAGGGATGTCATCGGGGGCCATGACCGTGCGCGCAAAGATATCTGCCCAAAGCAGAAAAATCGCGCCGAAAAGTGCCGAGACCGGCAGGACGCGCGTGTAATCGCCGCCGACAATCAGGCGTACGATATGGGGGATCATCAGGCCGACAAAGCCGATGATGCCTGAAAAAGCCACCATGACGCCGGTGATCAGCGCGCCGACCACGAAGATCGTCAGGCGAAACCGGCCGACGGGAATGCCCAAAGTCGCGGCGGTCTCATCCCCGATCGTCATTGCGTTGAGGTTGCCAGCGTTGGCCCAAAGATAGGCACCGCAAACCAGAAGGATCGCCAGCGGATAAATCAACTGGCTCCATTGGGCGAGACCGAGGCCGCCGAGCATCCAGAAAACGACGGTGTGAACAGCGCGAGGATCGCCCAGAAAGATCAGGACATTCGCGGCGGACATCACAATGAACGATACCGCGACGCCAGCCAGCACCAGTCTGTCTGCGGAGGTGGCAGTGGCGAATTGGGCAACGCCGAGCACGAGAAGCGTAGCGCCGAGTGCACCAAGAAAGGCCATCAGCGGCACGGTGAGCAGGCCGAGGAAAAGCCCTGTGTGCAAAAGCGCGAGGATCGCGCCGAACGCCCCGCCAGCAGAGATACCCAAGAGATGCGGGTCGGCCAGCGGATTGCGCGTGACCGCTTGCAGGCTCGCCCCGACGATGGCGAGGCCGGCGCCAACCAGACAGGCCAGGATCGCGCGGGGAAAGCGAATGTCCCAGACGATGGCCTCGCGCCCGGCGGACCAATCAGGGGTGATCAGAAAAGGCATTACTTTATGCAGCAATATCCCCCAGACCGTCGGAAGCGGGACCGAAACCGCACCGACACTGACCGCCGTGGAGAGCGATAGAAACAGCAAGACAGACCCCAGCCCGAAGGTCAGCCGAAGTCGCGCCTTCTGGGGGTTGAGCGTAGTGGTCAGTCTGCGCGCCTCATCCATCTGTTAATTGATGCGGAATGCTGCAGCGAGTGTCTTCACGGCTTCGATGTTGCGCGGGCCCGGCGTTGCCTCGACATACTCAAGCACGACAAAACGGTCGTTCTTGACAGCGTCAAGGTTTGCGAAGGCGGGGTTGGACACCAAGAAGTCGCGTTTTTGCGCAGCAGTCACTTCGCCATAATTCACGATGACGATAATTTCGGGGTTTGCCGCGACAACGGCCTCCCAGCCGACGGTGGTCCAGCTTTTGTCGAGATCATCCAAGATGTTCTCACCACCCGCCGCTGCGATCAGCGCGTTCGGCATGGCATAGCGGCCTGCCGTAAAGGGCGCATCCTCGCCGCTGTCATAAACAAAGACGCGCGGGGCGTCGGGCAGGGGTGGCAGATCGGCAAGGTAGGTGGCGAGGTCGGCTTGGTAGCCAGCGATCAGGGCCTCTGCGCGGTCAGACACACCAAAGACTGCGCCAAGATTGCGCAAGTCATTGTACATGTCATCCATTGAGGCCGCGGTCCGCGCGCCTGTTCCGCCGATGTGAATGCAGCTTTCCGTGAGTTCATACACCGCGATGCCAAAGGGAGCGAGCGTTTCGGGGGTCACTTCGCCACCCACACGCATGCCATAGTTCCAACCCGCAAAGTAGAAATCCGCCTCTGCACCGATCAGCACCTCCTTGGAGGGGTATTGTTCGGAGAGTTCAGGTAGTTCAGCGACCCCTGCGCGCATGGTTTCGTCAAGTTTGTTCCAGCCGGAAATGCCTGTGTAGCCGACCATGCGGTCAGTCAGGCCCAGCACCAGCATCATTTCGGTGAGGTTGATGTCATTGGACACGGCGGCTTTTGGTGGGGCGTCGAAAGTCACCGTGCGCTCACAACTTTGGACGGTGGTTTGGGCAAAGGCGCTGGTTGCCGCGAAGCTGAGGATGGCGGTTGTCAGGTACAATTTCATGTGTGGGGTTCTTTAGGTTGGCAGATGAAAGGACAGGTGGCTGGAGTCGCTAGGTGCGAGCTTTTCGCGGCGGGCATTCACCCGGAACGTGTCAGAGACCAGTGTTTCGGTCAGCAGAGCGTCAGGCGAGCCGAAGCCACGGGGGTGGCCGTTTTCCAGCACAAGAATATCGTCGCAGATATTGGCGGCCATGTTGAGATCGTGCAGTGACACGACGATGGTCAGATCAAGCTGCCGGATGAGCGCAAGCACTTCGAGTTGGTGGCGGATATCAAGGTGGTTTGTCGGTTCATCCAGGATCAGGATTTGCGGTTGCTGCGCCAGCGCACGCGCGACCATGACACGTTGGCGTTCGCCCCCCGAAAGCGTACTGAAATCGCGGTGTTCAAGCCCTCGCAGATCAAGCAGGGCGATGACCTCGTCGATGACCGCACGGTCTTGGGTGCCTGCGCTGGCATAGCCTTCGCGGTGCGGCGTGCGCCCGAGCGCGATGATTTCACGCACGCTCAGACCAAAGGCAGCAGCCTGTTCTTGCAGAACGGCGGCGACATGCTGTGCGGTTTTACGGGCGGGCATGGCCCAGATGTTTTGACCGTTGATTTCTACCCTCCCTGTGCTGGGCGCTTGGTAGCGATAGAGCAGGCGCAACAGCGTGGATTTGCCCGCGCCGTTGGGCCCGACGATGCCAAGCACACGGCCTGCAGCGATCTCAAAACTTGTCGGGTGCAGAACGGGGTCCATGCGCCGGTGGGGGCGCCAGCTTGCGTCGGTTACCTTCAGATGTGCGCCGCTCATGACGCAAGCACCTTGCTGTCTTGCAGGGCGATCATTGCGGCTGGCACCCGGGCCAGTGTCGATTTGCGCAATTTGCCGGGCCGGTCCACCGAGGAACACCAGCCGTCGTGCAGCACAGCGTATTGTTTGGCAAAGTCGACGAGGTCGTCGATGTCATCCTCGGGTGTGATATCGCCGAAAAGATAGGTCGCCTTTTGTGTGCCATGATAGGCGACCGTACAGGGGCGGTCGCAGCCTGCCATGCAGGCAACGCCCGAAATGGCAAAGTCTTCGGCAATGCTATCGCCCGCTGCGGCAATCGCTTTGCGCAGTTTTTCAATAAGTTCGTATCCGGGGCGGCATTCCGTCCCTTTATGTCTACACGATGTGCAGACCGTGATGCGGTGTTGTGTTGTCCGGTCCATGCAGCCCTCCGCGCATAAGCGGGGGGACGAAAGGGCATGTTTGTGCGGCCAATAGAGCCTTGTTCACCATCATGTTCTCCGCTCCGGACACCCCGCCCGGTTTGAGTTTCTCGCGGCACCTCTCGGCACCCTTTGATGGCAGGTCTCCTGACTTCGCGGGTCGCTGCTTACCCGATCCTTCCCGAACTTGCGCTCAGTGGTGATCATCGGGGTCGCTCGCCGCTCACAGTTGCGGGGGCAGTCACGGATTCGGCGCGCTTTGGCTCTTCCTCACCGTATTCCCTTTTCATCCCAGACGCATTTTCGGCGACCGGGAACCATCATCTATAGTGTTTGCGAT
The DNA here is from genome assembly GCF_900156505.1 of Yoonia rosea. Lineage (NCBI taxonomy): Bacteria > Pseudomonadati > Pseudomonadota > Alphaproteobacteria > Rhodobacterales > Paracoccaceae > Yoonia > Yoonia rosea. The sequence goes on from NZ_FTPR01000004.1 coordinate 56,956, forward strand.
TCCGAAGGAGGGGTCAAGGGCTGAGTTGACAAGTGGCGGTGTCAATCCAGCGGTTTGAATCTGCCGGTCATGTCTTAGAGCAGCAGATCGCCCAATCCGAATTGTGCTCCGATCACGCCGATGATGATCCCGATCGGCAGGGCAAAAAAAAGTGCCAGCGGCTTGCGCGGCTTTTGGAGTTGTTGCGGGGCTGAGAACCGCCCGATGGAAATAAAGTTGATCACGCGCTCGATGAGGAAGTAAAAAACCAGCCCCCCTGCGCATAGCCCCAATATCACCACGATACTGCCCCATGCGCCTACAGCCGCAAGGTCCACAAGGCCATTAATCGCCAGGCCAAGAAAAACGCCAACGGCCAAGATGGCAATCCAGTTGATCCAGTCAAACATCTGCATGGATTGCCGTGGTCTCAAGGTGTCTTCCTATGCATCTTCCAGGATCAGGTCAGAGGCCTTTTCCCCGATCATGATCGCGGGCGCATTTGTGTTGCCAGATACAATTTCTGGCATGATCGAACAATCCGCGACACGCAGTCCTGCAATCCCGTGCACCCGCAGCCGCGCGTCAACTACAGACTCTTTGCCTTGACCCATCTTGCAGGTGCCTGTCGGGTGATAGATCGACGCGGTATTGTTGCGCGCCCAGTCCAGCGTTGCATCGTAGTCATCCATCGGCAGGCTCGGATTGGGCCGGAATTCTGCGCTGATTTTCGACGTGAGCGGGGCGTGTCGTGCTATTTTGCGCGCAATGTTGACGCCAGCGACGACTGTGCGGCAGTCGGTTTCGGTCGACAGATAGTTGGGGATGATTTTGGGATAGGTCCTGGGATCGCTGCTTTGAAGCCTGATCTCGCCTTTGCTTTCGGGGCGTAGCTGACAGACCGACATCGTGAACGCCGAGAATTTATCGGCCCCTTTGCCGGGGTTTTCGGCCGAGAGTGGCTGGACGTGGAACTGGATATCCGGTGTCTCCACGTCTTCGCGTGTTTTCAGAAAGCCTGTGGCAAGACTGGCGGCCATGGTCATGGGACCGGCGCGGAACATCAGATATTTCAGGCCGATCTTGGCCTGTCCGAACAGCGAACCGACCTCATCATTCAGGGTAGGTTCGTTGCATTTATAGACCAGTCGCGCCTGTAAATGATCCTGCATGTTCTTTCCCACACCCGGCAGGTCATGCACCACGTTGATGCCGTTTTCGCCCAGTTGCGCCGCCTCGCCAATGCCCGAGAGCATGAGGATTTGTGGTGAATTGATCGCACCGCCCGAGAGCACGATTTCCTTGCGTGCCTTGATGGTTTGCACAGTGCCGCTGCGGTCGGTGTAGGTCACGCCTGTGGCGCGCCTGCCTTCGATAATGACCTTTTCGACCTGCGCATGGGTGATGATTTGCAGGTTCTCGCGCGATTTGACCGGATTAAGATAGGCCACCGCTGCACTGCACCGGCGTCCGTTGCGCGAGGTGAGCTGGAAAAAGCCCACGCCTTCCTGCTCGGCGCCATTGTAGTCGGGATTGAACTTATAGCCTGCGGCCTGCGCCGCTGCGACCCATGCATCGGTGATCGGACGTTGGATGCGCATGTTGGAAACCGACAGCGGCCCTTGGTCGCCGTGGTATTCATCCGCACCGCGTTCGTTTTTCTCGGCGCGTTTGAACAAGGGCAATACATCGTCCCAGCCCCAGCCGGCATTTCCCATCTGGCGCCAGCGGTCATAATCCTGCGGCTGTCCGCGGACATAGAGCAGACCATTGAGTGATGATGATCCGCCCAGAACTTTGCCGCGGGGCCATTCTATCGACCGCCCATTCAGGCCCGGATCAGGCTCTGTCTTGTAGCACCAGTCCACCTTTGGGTTGTGGATCGTTTTGAAATACCCCACCGGAATATGGATCCAGGGGTTAAGATCGCGCCCACCGGCTTCAAGCAGAATCACCTTGTGTGCAGGATTCGCACTGAGGCGATTTGCAAGTACACAGCCTGCAGAACCTGCGCCTACAACTATAAAATCAGCTTCCACTGCATCTTTCTCCATCACTGTGAAAAAACTCTATGCAGATTGCGAATACTATACTAGGCTTTTTTGGAACTATTAGTCTCAATAATTGACATCATGGGAGGAAGTCATGGGAGTGAGTGATAAACTAAGCGGTATTTCGCGGAGGGATCTGTTCAAGTTGGCAGGCCAATACGGAATGAGCTCGACGCTAATGGCAGCGGGTACATTTGGCGGGGCAATGAGCCTTGCAAATTTGGCCTCCGCAGCAGAATCAACCTATGAGCGCCGCTTCTCGAAAGAGGCCAAATATAATCTCAAGTTCGGCGCAGCGGGCTTTAACGCGCGCAACCTGCTGATCGAGCGCGCTGGTGCGCTGGAATTTGCACGTGATCTGGAGGCACGTACAGACGGCGAGATTCGCATCGAGTTTATCGGCGACAACCAGATCTGTGGTCAAACATCCTGTGCCGAGAAAACGCAGCAAGGTATCGTTGATATCTACGCTGCTTCGACACAGAACTCTGCTGGTACTGCGCCCTATCTGAACGTTTTGGATTATGCCTATATGTTCCGCAACCGTGCGGACCAGTATCACTTCCTCTATTCACCGGCGTCCATGCGTCTGCTGCGTGAACCCTATGAAAAGCGCCACGGTCTGAAATTCCTGTTCAGCCACGCCGAACTGCGCGGCATCCAGCTGGGTATGAACTTTGACGACAAGCCGACGATCACATCTGTCGAGCAGCTGGCCGGTACAAAGAATCGCGTAACCGGAACACAGCTTGGTCGCATCGCGATGGAAGCGCTGAACCTGAACCCTGTTCCTGTGGCTTGGGAAGAAACACTTGATGGCCTCAAGCAGGGTCTGATTGATGGTGCGGAAACATGGGCGTCGGCCGTGGCTTATGCCAACATGGCGCCTGTGGTGTCCCAGTCGGTTCACCTGAACTTCTTCTGCGGTACCGAGCACACAGCAATGTCTGCTTCGGTCTTTGATAGCCTTGAAGGGTATCTGCAGGATGCGGTGATGGAATCATCCTATTGGGCGCAAACACATGTGCAGGCTGCAAACGAAGTGGCCCTGATCAACACCGTTGGCCAGTCCGATCCTCAGCTGCCAAACACGATCTTTGCACAGAATGGTGTGCGGAACGCGTTCCTGTCGGCTGAAGAGATCAAAAAGGCCGAAGAAATGTGCTCACCTGAGTATCAGCCAGCACTCTGGGAGGAGTGGCGCGAGCGCCTGAACGGCTGGTCCGGTGGTCTGGACACATATCAGGAGATCTATGACGAGGTCCGCACAATTGACGCGAACACCTTGCCCGAGAACGTCGAACCACGCCGCTGGTGGAAGAGCTAACGCGGCCTTTCTCTGAGGTACGATGAAAGGGCCGACCGAATGGGAGTTCGGTCGGCCCTTTTCATCACAAGAAGAAAATAGCTGCATGCATGCAGTATAGGGACACATTAGGGGGGAGACCTAAATGTCGATAATCGCTGAAGCAGTGGCCGTTATTCCGGCCTTGTTCTCGGGCAGTGCGTGGGAGAAGCGTCAGGCATTCGATGCGGATGGCATGTGGCTCTTCTGTTTTGTCTACACGTTTCTGGGCGGTCTTGCTGCGCATTACTTCTACAGATTCTTTCCTTTTATGGAGCGCCATCTGGAACGCACGATTTCCGTCGTGATGTATCTGATCATTGCAGGCATCATCTGTTGGGGCGTGATTGACCGGTTTGTCTTTTCCAGCCAGTGGTCCGGATCGACGACGATCCCGCCGTTCCTTTTCATGGTCATGGCATGGTTTGCATGTTCGTATAACGTGAAACTGCGGACACACCTGAGCTTTAGCGAGTTCCGATCAAAGATGCCGCCGACCGGTCAGATGGCGACACTGACATTGGATGCGGCCCTCTGGCTGGGCTTCTGCTGGATTGCGATCACCACATCGCTGCGCTTTACCGCACTTTCCGCGGACAACTTCCAATTGGTCGATGGCGTAGATGACGTCATGAAATGGTGGTTCTACACAACGATACCCATTGCTTTCACGCTCATGGCCGGTCGTGTGTTCGGAAACTGGATTGAAGACTGGAACAACTACAAGTCTGGTGACCAGATCATCAAGCAAGCCGTCATCGGGGGAGACGTCTAATGGCTGACAGTACATTGATTACACTTATTTCATTGGGCGTGACGCTGTTCTTCATGCTCGGAACACCCGTGCTGCTGGTCATCTTTTACTGGGTCATCGGCATCAGTTTTGTGATCGACCTGCCTTTGGCAAATACAGGTAACGAGCTGATCAACGTGTTCAGCAAAGGCTTTGCCCTGCTGGCGATGCCGCTGTTTATCCTCACCGGTGACCTGATCAACCAATCGGGGATTGCGCGACGATTGTCGGATTTTGCCTATTCGGTTCTGGGCTGGCTGCGCGGCGGTCTTGCCATGGCTTCGATTGCGGCCTGTGGTTTGTTTGCTGCGATCTCGGGGTCCAACTCGGCGACGACGGCGACAATCGGTTCGATGCTGCACCCCGAAATGGTCAAGGGCAACTACGATGAACGCTTCTCGGCGGCGACTGCTGCTGCGGGGGGTACAGTGGGGATCATCATTCCACCGTCCATCATCTTCATCGTATATGGCTTCTTGCTGAACCTGCCGATCTCTGACCTGTTTGTCGCGGGTATCATTCCGGGGGCCTTGATGGTTCTGGGCATGATGACCGCAGCTTTCATCATCTGCACGATCAACGGTTGGGGTGTTCTGATCGGCCTGTCGGTTTCGCGGATGATCAAGACCGGCATTGGCGCTTGGTTGGGCTTCTTTGCCATCGGTCTGGTGCTGTGGGGTATCTACACCGGTAAGTTCTCGCCCACCGAGGCCGCAGGTGTGACCGTTGGCTTTTGTGTGTTTGTTGGTCTTGTATCCTATCCACTCAACCGGTTGATGGGCAGCGCGTCCGATGTTGCTGTAGAGCAAAAAAGCTATGCGTCGATGTTTGTTGTCGAAGGCTTTACCGTTCCGCAGATCCCTTCGATTGTGTCCCGGTCTGCACAGATTTCGGGCATCCTTGTTCCGCTCATTGCGGTGTCGGTTGCGATGCAGCAGGTCATGTCATCCTTGGGTGCCAGAGACTTTATTGGTGAGTTCGTGACCGGTATGGGGGGGTACTACGCGGTGCTATTCACATCCATGGCGATTGTTTTCGTGACTGGCATGATTCTTGAATCCTTGCCCGTGACGATCATTCTTGCGCCGATACTTGCGCCAATTGCAGCTTCGGTCGGCATTGATCCGATCCATTTTGCCGTTGTCTTTCTTGTTGGCGCATCCATCGGGTTTGTAACGCCGCCCTACGGGCTTAACCTTTATGTCGCCTCCGGTGTAACAGGTGTGCCCTACTTCCGGTTGTTGCGCTACATCGTGCCCTACCTTATTGCACTGATTGCAGTCTGGTTCTTTGTGGCACTTGTTCCGGAAACTGCGCTCGCGATTTTGCCGGATAGATAATGTGACGATGATTGACGACAATGACGAGGCCGCCGGCCAAATCCCGACCAATCTTAGGCTCTTGTTGCTTTTAGAAGAAGTCGCGAAGGCCGGTGTCCCCGTCACGCCGTCTGTCATCAACGAGACCATGAAGCTGCCGAAGCCTACGATCCACAGGCTTTTTGCCACGGCAGAGGCGGAAGGTTTCCTGCAACGCGACATTGACGGCCGGTCCTATAGCCCCGGCCGTCGGATGCGGATCCTTGCGATCAATACACTTTCGTCCGAGCGGATCAGAACTGTGCGTCTGGCAGTCCTGAAGTCTTTGGCGCTATCAGTCGGTGAGACCTGTAATCTTGCGATCCCGGAACGCGAGGGCATGTTCTATCTGGACCGCGTGGAAACCCATTGGCCGTTGCGCATTCAGCTGCCTGTCGGCACGCAGGTGCCCTTTCACTGTACCGCCAGCGGGAAAATGTATCTGTCAACGCTGCGGCCCGATTATCTTGACCGATTTCTGAAGAACAACGAGTTGCGCCGGCAAACAGACAAGACAATCACCGATCCTGCGCTGCTCCGAGAGGAATTGGCGAAGACGCGGGAGCGGGGGTATGCCACGGATGATCAGGAATTCATGCCCGGCATGAGCGCCATTGCTGTGCCTATTCTCGATGACCGTGGGAGGCTTTTGTCGACACTTTCGATCCATGCGCCCGAACAACGGGTGCAGGTCGCGGAATTGACAAAACATCTCGAGACCTTGCGCGATGCTGCGGACGAGTTGGCTGCGATTGCCGGACGGTGACCGCAGCCTATAGGCGCTGAAGGAAATGCGTCTTTGAACCTGCGCTGGAATTGCGTCATATTGAGTGCAGCCAATAAGATCGGGGAATCCCAAAATGACGCTTGCTGTGCCAAAGTTGCGCTCCTGCAATGATTGTCCCATTCGCTATAGCGCTGTCTGTTCCAAATGTGAGCCGGACGAATTGCTTCAATTGGAAGAGATCAAGTATTACCGGACATATGCTGCGGGTCAGCCGATCTTTTTTGGTGGTGACCCGCTGGAATTTGTCGGTTCGGTTGTGTCGGGGGTCTCCAGCCTGATGCGGACGTTGCCTGATGGCCGTGTGCAGATGGTGGGTTTGCTTTTGCCGGGCGATTTTATGGGACGGCCCAATCGCGACACGATCGACTGTGACGTGGTCGCAGAAACCGACGTCATGCTGTGTTGTTTCCGGCGCAAACCCTTTGAGAAGATGATCCTTGATACGCCGCATGTCGGCCAGCGCCTGCTTGAAATGACTTTGGATGAATTGGATGCAGCCCGCGAGTGGATGCTGGTGCTGGGACGCAAGACCGCGCGCGAGAAAATCGCGTCCTTGCTGCATATGATCGCGGTACGCATGGCATCGCTGCAGCCCGGTGAGACGGCAGAGACGACATTCACATTGCCAATCACCCGCGAGACGATGGCCAACTATCTGGGCCTGACGATTGAGACGGTCAGCCGCCAGATGTCCGCCTTGAAGAAAGACGGGCTGATCGCCTTTGATGAACGCCGCGATATTCGTGTACCTGATCTGGATGCTTTGAGGGCCGAAACAGGTGAAGAAGGCTTCTAGCTGCCATCTCTGACCCCGTGCCAGATACCCTAACGCGACATCAAGATCGGCAGGTCCGCCATTTCCAACAGGTTGCGCGTTGCGCCGCCAAAGACGGCCTCGCGTAGCCGTGAGTGGCTATAGGCGCCGCTGACGATCATCTTGGCCCCCACCTCTTTTGCGCGCCGCAACAGGATATCGCCGACATGCGGTTCGGTTTTGGCCAGAACGGCGACTTCGGACTTGGTGCCGTGCCGCATCAGGTATTGCGCCATCGCCCCACCCGGATCAGAGCGGTCGGCGGCGTGCATCGGCGGATCAATGATGCAGATATCTGTGATGTCGGCCTGCTCCAGAAGCGGCATCGCCGCCCGCGCCGCTGCCAATGCTTCGGCCCCGTCATTCCAGCCCATCAGCACATGACCACCTGCATCGGGTGCTTTGCAGCCTTTGGGGATCATCAAAACGGGTCGTTCAGCGGCAAAGAGGCAGGCCTCGACAAGCGACGCGGCCTCGGGATTCTCCTGATAGGGGCGCGGCAACACCACCAGATCAGAGAATCGCAGCTTGCGCGCCAGATAGCCCGTCAGCGCAGGGCCTTGCACTGTGGCGGCCTGTGATGACCACCGGACGACTTCGCCGCGCATCCTTTGCGAAAGCCAGGTTTCGATGGCCTCGCGCTCTGCCATGGCGTCGGTGGTCTGTTGCGCCACCATCAACGCCTCGGCGCCAATGTAGTAATTGTTTGTTTCGGTGTGGCTGATTGTCACGACATAAACGTCGAGATGCGCATCCATCCGGTCTGCAAGCGCGATGGCCGCATCCAGCGCTTCTGCGGATTGGTTCGTGTCGGTGAGAATAGTGGCGATAATCTTGTATGACATTGGTCCGGCCTTCCCCATATCGGTCTTACGTTGGGGGCGATCGTTCGCGCAAAACCGCCTCTTGCTAAAACACTGGCTTTCTTTGCGCCGCATGACCTTGATCCAAGTCAAACGCGCCATTGATCCACATCAAAGACCTGCTGCGCCCCGGATTCCATAAGCACATGAACCAAGTAGCCGTCGGACCCGTTTGCGATCCGGCACAAGAAGGGGATCACTTATGGGGAACTATATAAAGTTGATAGCATTGGGGAGCATCACTCTCTTCGCTGCTCTCGCTGCAAACTGGGGGCGTGATATTGCGTATATCGTCCATGCGCTCATCATCATGGGCGTTGCGGCCTTTATGTTTGTGCGCGTATTGCGGCAGATGGAAGCGCCGGTTTACGGCACGCCAGACGGCTATATGGACGATGTCGTCCGCGCTGGCGTGATCGCGACCGGTTTTTGGGGTGTCGTTGGGTTTCTGGTGGGCGTGGTCATTGCCTTCCAACTGGCCTTTCCGGCCCTCAACTTCGAGGTGCTGCAACCCTACGGCAACTTTGGACGGCTGCGCCCGCTGCACACCAGTGCGGTGATTTTTGCGTTCGGGGGCAACGCCCTGATCATGTCGTCTTTCTACATCGTGCAACGGACCTGCGGCGCACGTCTGTGGGGTGGCAATCTCGCATGGTTTGTTTTCTGGGGTTACAACCTCTTTATCGTTCTGGCGGCGACCGGCTATCTGCTCGGCGCGACCCAATCGAAAGAATATGCCGAGCCTGAATGGTACGTCGATATATGGCTGACTGTGGTCTGGCTAGCGTTTCTGGCGGTCTTTATGGGCACGATCTTCAAACGGGTCGAAAAGCACATCTATGTCGCCAACTGGTTCCTACTGAGCTTTATCATTACCGTGGCGATGCTGCATGTGGTCAACAACCTCAGCATCCCCGTCAGCATCTGGGGCAGCAAATCCGTGCAGGTCTTCTCGGGCGTGCAGGATGCGATGACGCAGTGGTGGTATGGCCACAACGCGGTAGGCTTCTTCCTGACGGCGGGCTTCTTGGGGATGATGTACTATTTTGTGCCCAAGCAGGCCGGACGTCCGGTGTTTTCCTACAAGCTGTCGATCATCCACTTCTGGGCGCTGATCTTCCTGTATATCTGGGCGGGTCCACACCACCTGCACTACACAGCGCTGCCTGACTGGGCGTCAACATTGGGCATGGTCTTTTCGATCATCCTGTGGATGCCAAGCTGGGGTGGGATGATCAACGGCCTGATGACGCTGCAAGGCGCGTGGGACAAGCTGCGCACCGATCCGATTATCCGGATGATGGTGATCAGCCTTGCCTTCTACGGTATGTCCACATTCGAAGGCCCGATGATGTCGATCCGTGCGGTCAACAGCCTGTCACACTACACAGACTGGACCATCGGTCACGTGCATTCCGGTGCGCTGGGCTGGAACGGGATGATCACATTCTCTGCACTCTACTTCCTGACACCAAAACTCTGGGGGCGTGCACAGATGTATTCCATGTCCGCAATCAACTGGCACTTCTGGTTGGCCACAATCGGCATCATCCTTTACGCGGCCTCGATGTGGGTCACCGGGATCATGGAAGGCCTGATGTGGCGCGAAGTCGATGCAAACGGGTTCCTTGTGAACAGCTTTGCCGACACCGTTTCCGCCAAGTTCCCGATGTATGTGGTCCGTGGCCTGGGCGGGGTTCTGTACCTCTCAGGCGCGCTGATCATGGCGTGGAACATGTTCATGACCATCCGTGGCGGGGCGAAAGTCCACGCACCGGTTGGCGTGCCAGCAGAATAAGGAGGGCTGAGATATGTCTGATACACCAAACACACCAGCCAAAGGCTTCCTTTCCAAACACGCGATCCTCGAACGCAGTCCAACGTTGCTTCTGATCTCCTCCCTGTTGGTGGTGACGGTGGGCGGGATCGTGGAAATCGCACCCCTCTTCTATCTTGAGAATACGATCGAAGAGGTAGAGGGGGTGCGACCCTATTCCCCGCTCGAACTGGCAGGGCGCGATGTCTACATCCGCGAGGGATGCTATGTATGCCACAGCCAGATGATCCGCCCCATGCGGGACGAGGTTGAACGCTACGGCCACTACTCGCTGGCGGCGGAATCCATGTATGACCATCCGTTCCAGTGGGGCTCCAAACGTACAGGGCCCGATCTGGCCCGTGTGGGTGGCAAATACTCGGATGCTTGGCACCTTGATCACTTGATCGCGCCACGCTCGGTGGTGCCGGAATCGATCATGCCGGGCTATGCCTACCTGCTCGATACGCCGGTGAACGCGGAATACACTGCCGATCTTGTGTCGACCCACCGGTTTGTTGGTGTGCCCTACACCGATGAAATGATCGAAGTGGCCGCTGCAGACGTCTTGGCGCAGGCCGATCCGGATACTGATGCCTATGACGATCTGCTCGCACGCTATCCGGGGGCGCAAATCCGCAACTTCGACGGCGCGCCCGGTGTGTCCGAAATGGATGCGCTCATTGCCTATCTGCAAATGCTGGGCACAACGGTCGATTTCTCGACCTTCACCCCTGACGCAAGCCGCTAAGGACGCATGGATATGGAAAACACATCTCTTCTGAGCCAGATGGCCGAAAACTGGATGCTGCTGGCAATGTTCACGCTGTTCATTGGCGCAATCCTCTGGGCTCTGCGCCCCGGGACCCGTGCCTTGCACCGCGACACCGCCAACATCCCTTTCCGAAACGAGGACCGCCCCGGTTCTTCCGAGACTGAGGAGCTGCAGAAATGAGCAGCAATAACCAAAAAGACATCGACGACGTCACAGGCACTGACACAACAGGTCATAGCTGGGACGGGATCAAGGAGCTGAACAACCCTTTGCCACGCTGGTGGCTGTGGACCTTCTACATCACGATCATCTGGGGCGTGGCCTATTCGGTTGCCTATCCCGCTTGGCCGATGATCAGCGGCGCCACGGCTGGTCTATTGGGCTATTCAACACGGGCCGAAGTGGCGCAGGACATCGCTCGCTTTGAAGAGGCCAACGGCGAGATTTCTGCGCAACTGGCTTCTGCGGATCTGAACACCTTGTTGGAGAATGAAGACCTGGCCCGCTTTGCGACTTCTGCCGGTGGTGCGGTATTCCGCAACAACTGTTCCCAGTGTCACGGGTCGGGTGCCGCCGGTGCGGTGGGCTATCCCAACTTGCTGGATGACGACTGGCTCTGGGGCGGTGATTTCGACAACATCGAATACACGATCCGTCACGGTATCCGGAACGAGGAAGACTGGGATGCGCGTTACTCCGAAATGACCGCCTACGACGAGATCTTCAGCAATGAAGAGGTAGATCAGGTCGTCCAATATGTGCGTCTGATTTCCAATCAAGCGCATGATGCAGGTCTTGCAGCGGCAGGCGAAGAGCTTTTCCTCAACAACTGTGCGGCTTGCCACGGCGACAACGGTGCTGGCAACCGCGATCTGGGCGCACCCAATCTGACCGACGCGATCTGGCTTTATGGCGGCAGCGTAGATGCGCTGGAAGAAACCGTGCGCTATGCCCGTTTTGGTGTCATGCCACCTTGGGGCGAACGCCTGACAGAGGCAGAAATCAAGGCTGTCACAGCCTATGTCCACCAGTTGGGCGGGGGCGAATAGGGATCACTGGCCTCGGAACATCTGTTCGCGCATAAATCTGATGGCCATGTGAAGGAGAGGGCGTCTGCGAAAGTGGGCGCCCTTTTCCGTCACGCATTTTCATGGTTCGAAACGATTTGGCGCGCCTTCAGGATCAATTTTCCGAAATGTAGTCAGCCGACACATAGCCTGAAATTTGCGGCGCATCAGCAAGTGAGACCTTGCACCACCGTTGGCCAACCTCGGTAACACAGTCTTTCAGACTAAGGACTGTTCCTTCAGGCAAACCCAAAACGATATTAAAACCAAGCCCCGGCCCCGAACGCAATTTGAGCAGTTCGTCAGGACCAGTACCTTGAACCAGCGTGCGCTCACCGCTTTGCAAAGCGCAACCGCCGGCAAAGAGCATCAGAAATAGGAAGGGAAATGCACTGCGCTTCATCATCTGGCCTCAAGACTTGTACGATTTTTAGACATTGATTGCGTAGGGAATTACGCCTCTTGCGCCAGCCGCGCTTCCAGCACGTCAAATGGCACACCGGGTTCATCCTTGGCGCCACGGATCACCAATGAGGTTTTGACCGAAGCCACATTTTCCGCACTTGTCAGTTCTTCGGTCAGGAAACGCTGGAACGTCCGCAGATCAGGGGCGACACATTTAAGGATGAAATCCACCTCGCCGTTCAGCATGTGACACTCGCGTACCAGAGGCCACGACTTGCAGCGGTTTTCAAAGGCGCTCAGGTCGGCCTCGGCCTGACTGACCAGCCCGACCATCGCAAAAACCTGTACCTCGAAACCCAATTCGCGGGCGTTGACATCGGCATGATAGCCTTGGATATAGCCTTGCTCTTCCAAGGTGCGCACACGGCGCAGGCAAGGCGGGGCCGAGATACCGACGCGTTTGGCAAGCTCGACGTTGGTCATGCGACCGTCTGCCTGCAATTCGGCCAGAATCATGCGGTCGATTTCGTCTAATTTGGTCCCTGGCATCGGATGTCCCCTGATATTTTTGCAAATACTACGTCAGGATGTATCTGTGCGCAATATTATTTCAAGGGTCCGCAACAAAATAACGCAGGTGATCTGCCATGACTTGGTCTTTTATCATCCTGCGCAGAGGGCTATATCGAAGGGGTGAATTTAGGAGAAGCTGCCATGACCGACACGCGCCACATCAAAGTTTTGATCATCGGATCGGGGCCTGCGGGCTATACAGCAGGCGTCTATGCCGCGCGCGCGATGTTGGAACCGGTCCTGATCCAGGGCATCGAGCCCGGCGGGCAGCTCACCACCACGACCGAGGTTGAGAACTGGCCGGGTGATACCGAAGTGCAGGGGCCTGATCTCATGGTCCGGATGGAGGCGCACGCCCGCGCGATGGGCTGTGAAATCGTGGGCGATATTGTGACCTCGCTTGATCTGCAAAATCGCCCGTTCACCGCCACTTGCGACAGTGGCGCGGTCTATACCGCTGATGCGGTGATCCTGTGCACCGGTGCGCGTGCCAAATGGCTGGGACTGCCGTCAGAAGAGAAGTTCAAAGGGTTCGGTGTCAGCGCATGTGCCACCTGCGATGGCTTCTTTTATCGCGGCCAAGAGATTGTGGTTGTTGGTGGGGGTAACACGGCAGTCGAAGAAGCACTTTTCCTGACGAACTTTGCCTCAAAAGTGACACTTGTGCACCGCCGCGATGAACTGCGCGCCGAGAAGATCTTGCAAAACCGTCTCATGAACAATCCAAAGATTGAAACGCTGTGGTTCCATGAGATCGAAGAGGTCTATGGCGCAGATAGCCCCCTGGGTGTGGAAGGCGTCCGCGTGAAGCACACGCAGACCGGTGAAGTGACCGAAATTCCTGCAAAAGGTGTCTTTGTCGCGATTGGCCATGCGCCGGCGTCCGAACTCGTCAAAGATCAGCTGGAGACCCACAATGGCGGCTATGTCAAAGTCGCTCCTGGTACGACAAAAACGGCCATCCCGGGTGTTTTTGCAGCGGGTGATTTGACCGACCATGTCTATCGTCAGGCGGTTACCTCTGCCGGTATGGGCTGTATGGCGGCGCTGGACGCCGAGAAATACATTGCCGAACTGGAAGATGCGCCGGCGGTCGCAGCCGCCGAATAGGTTTTCATCGCGCGGCCATGAAGGTCAGTGTTCTTATCCGTGGCCTTCAAAGAGGACGCTAACCCTGCATTTGCGGGGCAAGGAGCATTATCAGTTTTTTTCGATTTGGCCGCTAGACAAGTCCCTTGGGCCACGTCTATGCCACAGCCAACTGTCCTTTAACGTATTTGAGATGACCATGTCGCATGATCTGACGCCCATTCCGGAACTCTATGTGTCCTACGAAAGTTCCCAGAAGCTGAAGCTGGAAGCCGCAGAGCTGATCAGTCACGATCTGACACCGCGCCAGATCTGCGATCTGGAACTGCTTATGAACGGGGGCTTTAACCCGCTCAAAGGGTTCTTGGGCCAGGCTGACTATGAAAGTGTCGTTGACAACATGCGCCTCGCTGACGGCACGCTTTGGCCGATGCCGATTACGCTGGATGTGTCCGAGGGGTTTGCCGAGACAATTGAAATTGGTCAGGATATCGCGCTGCGCGACCAGGAAGGTGTGATCCTTGCCACGATGACGATCACTGACAAATGGGTGCCAAACAAGCCCCATGAGGCCGAAAAAGTCTTTGGTGCGGATGATAGTGCGCATCCTGCGGTCAATTACCTGCACAACACAGCAGGTGCTGTTTATCTTGGCGGTCCTGTCACGGGTATCCAGCAACCTGTGCATTACGATTTCCGCGCGCGCCGCGACACGCCAAACGAATTGCGCGCCTATTTCCGCAAACTGGGCTGGCGCAAGGTTGTGGCCTTCCAGACGCGTAACCCGCTGCACCGCGCGCATCAGGAACTGACGTTCCGCGCTGCCAAAGAGGCGCAAGCCAACCTTTTGATCCATCCGGTCGTGGGCATGACCAAACCAGGCGATATTGACCACTTCACCCGCGTGCGTTGTTACGAGGCGGTGCTGGATCAATACCCTTCATCCACTACCACCATGTCCTTGCTGAACCTTGCTATGCGCATGGCCGGCCCGCGCGAGGCGGTCTGGCACGGTTTGATCCGTAAAAACCACGGCTGCACCCATTTCATCGTCGGCCGCGATCACGCAGGCCCGGGCAAGAATTCTGCAGGTGAGGATTTTTACGGCCCCTACGATGCACAGGACCTGTTCCGCACGCATCAGGAGGAAATGGGCATCGAAATGGTCGACTTCAAGCACATGGTTTATGTGCAGGACCGTGCCCAATACGAGCCCGCGGACGAGATACTGGACAAGGACAATGTGACGATCCTCAATATCTCGGGCACAGAACTGCGCCGCCGCTTGTCTGAAGGGCTTGAGATTCCTGAATGGTTCTCATTTCCTGCTGTAGTCGAAGAACTGCGCAAGACGCGCCCCCCGCGGGCAGAGCAGGGGTTCACTGTGTTCTTCACCGGATTTTCGGGTTCTGGCAAATCAACGGTCGCCAATGCGCTGATGGTCAAACTCATGGAAATGGGCGGGCGTCCGGTCACGCTTCTGGATGGCGACATCGTGCGTAAGAACCTGTCATCCGAGCTGGGTTTCAGCAAAGAACACCGCGATCTGAACATCCGCCGGATCGGCTATGTTGCATCAGAGATTACCAAGAACGGCGGCATCGCAATCTGCGCACCGATTGCACCCTACGCCAGTACCCGCCGTGCCGTCCGCGAAGATGTCGAACAATTCGGCGCGTTCATTGAAGTGCATGTCGCAACCTCAATCGAGGAATGCGAGCGGCGTGACCGCAAGGGGCTTTATAAACTCGCACGTGCAGGCAAGATCAAGGAATTCACAGGCATTTCAGACCCCTATGATGTGCCGGAAAACCCTGAACTGCGTCTGGAGACCGAGAGTGTGCCCGTCGACAACTGCGCGCATCAGGTGATCCTGAAGCTGGAAAGTCTTGGGTTGATCAAAGGCTAAGGCGTTGATCAGAAAGGTAAGGTGGATCAAGATCCACCTTACATGATCAATGTACCGTGACAGGCTGCATGTTGTTTTCGCGGGCCAGATGAAAAGCCAGCTTGCGATCAGCAACCAGAGCAAGTTGTTCGCCATCCGCGTTGTGAACTGAAAACAGCTCTTCCAGGTCACCGACGCGTTCACGCATTTCCTCGGGAAGATCGGTTGCAAGGATAGGTTTCACATAGACGATGCCTTGACCGAGCTTTTCGAGATCGAATTTGGTATTCATAACTTATCCCTTCCTGATTTTGATCGTTTGTACGACACGCTGCGGGACTGCGCGGGTCAGATCGACGTGCAGCAGACCGTTTTCCATGATCGCCTCACCGACATCGACACCATCGGCCAGTACAAAAGAGCGCTGGAATTGCCGCGCCGCGATTCCGCGGTGCAGGAAGATACGGCCTTCGCTGTCGTCAGATTGACGGCCACGGATGACCAGCGCGTTGTCTTCCACCGTGATCGAAAGATCACCTTCCGCGAAACCGGCAACGGCCAGTGTGATGCGGTAGGAGTTTTCCGAAGTTTGTTCGATGTTATAGGGCGGGTACCCTTCGTTGCCGCTTTTCGCGGTCCGTTCGACCAGCCGTTCCAGCTGTTCAAAACCCAAAAGGAACGGATGCGTTCCCAAAGCCAATTTTGTCATAAGACATGCCCTTTGTTGAAGCGACTGTCAGGTTGTGGTCCCGTTGTGGCGACCATTGCTAAAAATATGGGTGTGGATCGGGCATTGATCAAGAGGAAGTATTAGGTTCTTGATGCTTTCACACTATACAGTGGGGCCAATACCCCCGCCCTTGAATGAGCTGTTGATGAACACGTCGAACAAAATGGAAGAAGTCGATGTCCTGCGGGTCAAGCTCGAAGTGCTGCGCCGCGAGCACCGTGATCTGGACGAAGCGATTGAGGCGCTACACGATCGTGGCTCGGCAGATATGCTGACGATCAAGCGGTTGAAAAAGCAAAAGCTTGCCTTGAAAGACCGGATTGCCCAGCTCGAAGACCGTATTTTACCTGATATCATTGCATAACGCGCCAGAGGGCATTGCCGCGCCGCAGGGCTTGGCTATAGTGCCGCTTCGTTTTGAAGGTGGGACAATATCATGAGCAAACCCCTTGTCGGTATCATTATGGGTAGCCAGTCGGACTGGCCCACGATGCGTGAAGCCGCAGATGTGCTAGATGCTTTGGGGGTTCCTTATGAGACCAAGATTGTCTCGGCGCACCGAACCCCTGATCGGCTTTGGGAATATGGCAAGACGGCTGTGGATCGTGGCCTGCACGTGATTATCGCGGGCGCTGGGGGTGCCGCGCATTTGCCCGGCATGATGGCGTCAAAGACGCGCGTGCCTGTTGTCGGCGTGCCGGTGCAGACGCAGGCCCTGTCAGGGGTTGATAGCCTTTATTCCATTCTGCAAATGCCCCGCGGATATCCTGTGGCGACCATGGCGATTGGTGCGGCAGGGGCCAAGAACGGCGGCTTGATGGCTGCGGGTATCCTTGCCTTGCATGATGCCGATCTGGCCGCCCGTCTGGACCAATGGCGCAGCGATTTGAGCGCTTCCATTCCGGATGAACCCAGCGATGTCTAACCCTCTTCCTGTCGGGGCCACGATCGGTATTTTGGGCGGTGGTCAGTTGGGTCGCATGCTGGCCGTTGCTGCAAGCCGCCTTGGTCTGAAAACCCATATTTTTGAACCGGGCGCGAATGCACCTGCGGGTGATGTCGCGCACCGTGTTACGACGGCCGCCTATGATGATGTCGCAGCGTTGACGGCTTTTGGAAATGCGGTCGATGTCATCACATATGAGTTCGAGAACATTCCTACCAGCGCACTCGATTTGCTGGAAAAACTGGCACCGATCCATCCCGGGCGTCAGGCATTGGCGACCAGTCAGGACCGTTTGACCGAAAAGACCTTTCTACAGGATTTGGGGCTGCAAACTGCGCCTTTTGCGGATGTCGGCAATGCCGAAGAACTGGATGCCGCATTGGCCGCCATTGGCACGCCTGCGATCCTGAAAACGCGGCGGATGGGCTATGACGGCAAGGGACAGGCGCGGATTATGACGCCGGAAGATGCGGCGACCGCACTTGCCGATATGGCAGGGGCACCTGCGATCTTGGAAGGCTTTGTGAATTTCAGCCATGAGGTGTCAGTTATTGGCGCACGTGGGCCTGATGGGTCGGTGGCATGCTATGATCCGGGCGAAAACGTACATGAGGCGGGGATTTTGCGCACGACGACCGTACCTGCGAAACTGACGCCCGGCCAGCGCACGGATGCCGTGCTGATTGCTGCGCGCATTCTGAATGCGCTGGACTATGTCGGTGTCATGGGGGTCGAGCTGTTCGTGACCCCGCAAGGATTGATCGTCAATGAAATCGCGCCGCGTGTCCATAATTCGGGCCATTGGACACAGAATGGCTGCACCATTTGCCAGTTTGAGCAGCATATCCGTGCTGTCGCCGGTTGGCCCTTGGGGGACGGCTCGCGCCATGCCGATGTGGTGATGGAGAACCTGATCGGCGATGACATGGACCGTGTGCCGGAACTGGCCAAGACGGATGCGGCGATCCACCTTTATGGCAAGGCCGAGGTTAAGGCAGGGCGCAAGATGGGCCACGTCAATCGGATTGTAAAACCCGCTTAGTCGGTCCCGAAGATAATCCCTGTGAGGCTCAGGCTGCGGTCGAATTCGCCGTCGCGCAAGAAGGCTACGACTTCTTCGATAACCAGAGGATTGTTCATCATGAAGGTGTGGGTGACTGGCAGAACGATGTGGTCTGTCATGCCCTCCAGACGGGTGGATGCGACCGACACTTTTCCATCATCCGGCCCTTCGATCAGGGCGGAATAGACAGGGTTAAGTGTGCGGTTTCCCGCGATGATCCCTATTTCGTAGGGAATTTCCGCCAGTTGGTTCGGCAAGCTACTTGCCTCAGTCCCCAGTTGCAGGCCAGCGGGGCCATTGACCCATTGGAATGGCTCAAAGTCACCAAAAATATCGACGAGTTCCGACCCGCCATTGGGTGGCCCCAGCATCACGACGCGTCCCATCTTGTCGGGCCGGTTGTTGGTCAGCCACGCGCGCACCAATATACCGCCCATCGAGTGGGTCACAAAATTCACGCGGCGGTCACTACAAGCCGCCACATCTTCGGGTAAATTCTGTTGCACCAATGTCGGGATGTCCGCCTCGGTCGAGGGGTAGCCGCTGTTCACAACGAAATACCCTGCGTCTTCGAGCACCAATTGGAGAGGGGTCAGTGATATTTCGGTCCGCGCCAGACCGTGAAGCATGACAACGCACTCTTGCGCGACAGCTGCGCCAGATAGGAAAATGCTGAAAAGTGATGTCCAAATCAGTCTCATACCCCATAGGTAGCATCCATGGGGGCGTGCAAAAGCCCAAAAATGCATAAACCTAACGTCGTGCGATCAGCGACACAGCGATCCCGCCAAGAACCAGTGCGCCTGCTGCGATCAGGCGGGGGGTAAGCGGTTCGCCCAAAAACAGCACGCCGGCGGTTACGGCGATAACGGGCACGCTGAGTTGTGCGATCCCTGCAATGGTCGTCGGCAGGGCGGGCAGGGTGCGGTACCAGAGCGCGTATCCAAGCCCTGATGTGACCGCCCCTGCAGCAACGGCGGTCAGAATAGCCGCTGCGGGCATGTCGCCGATACCTGTGCCAAGCATAACCATTGCCACCAGCGGCAGGCAGAGCAGGAAATTGCTGGCAGTCGCGCCCAAGGGATCGGCTTCGGCGCGTCCCAAGAGTGTGTAGGCGGCCCAGGCTATGCCGGCGGTAATCATCGAAATGGCGCCACTGATGGGCACGGCGATATCGCCACTGGGCCAAAGCAGGACGCAGAGGCCGATGAGTGCGATTGCCGCGCCGAGCCAGCGCAACAGCGGGATCGTGCTGCCTTCAATGACGGCCCACCCAAAGACGACGATTTGCAGGACACCGAAGAGGATGAGCGCGCCAAGTCCCGCGTCGAGCGTGATGTAGGCCCACGAAAAGCCGACCATATAGATGGCGAGCGCCAACGCGCCTGCGCAACGACGCGCCGTGAAAACCTCTGGCCTTGGCGCCTTGCGGGCCATCACCAAGACCCACAGCATTGCCGCCCCTGCGCCTGTCCGGATGGTCGCGAAATCCATCGGGTCCATGCCTTGCAGCGCCACACCAATCCTGTTGAGGATTGAATTGGCAGCAAAGGCGCACATTGTCAGTGCGACAAGGGTGAAGAGCCGCATTACGCAGGCCTGCTCGTGTTATCCACGGTTGTAAGCTGCCGTGACCAGTGCTGCAGGGTCTTTTGTGCCCAGGCCTTCAGCGAGCGCCTGTTTTTGACGTTCACCTGCCTGCGCCAAGATGGGGGAGGCGAGTCCATAGGCCTCGGCCATGCGCTGGAAGACGCCGTTGTCTTTGTGAACGGCCTGGATTTCGAAGCCGACCGTTTCATCATCGCCAAGGATTTTGGGAATACGGTCTGCGATCATCGGCATGCCGGCGGGGCCACCACACAAGATGCGCAATGCTGTTTCCAGCGGAAGGCCTGCGCGTTTCGCCAGTGGCATCATGTCATCAAGGCCACTGAAGTAGCACTGTATCATACTGTTGTTGATTGTTTTCATCACAAGGCCTGTGCCAAGGGGGCCTACGTGAAACACGCGACCAGAGATCGCGCTCAGGATGGTTTCTGCCCGTGCTGCCGCCTCATCGCTGCCGCCGATAAAGACACCGCACTGCCCTGCCAAGACCAGTTCCGGCCCGCCAGAGATCGGCGCATCAACGGCCAGAGCACCTTGCGCTTCAATCCGGGAAATGCGGTCTTTGAGGATCGTGGGGACGACCGTGCTGGTGTCGATGATGATCTTGCCGGTCAGGTCCTGCGCAAGGCAGGCGTCAAGAACCGAGGCCACGGCCGTGTCGTCAAGCAGGCTGAGAATTAGCGTATCGCAGGCGTTCACAAGACTGGCGAGGTCTGCGGCGGTGGTAATGCCGTCCACGGCGCGGCCACTCCGGGTCCAGCCTTGGACGCTATGGCCTTGCGCCTGCATCCGCTGCGCAACCGCACCGCCCATGCGCCCCAATCCGATGATCCCGATCTGTGTCATGTCCGCCTCCTGATTTGGACGTGATTTGATACCGGATCACCGGAAAAGGGAAGGTGGGTTGCTTAGGAAGCGTCCCAAGCGCGGTCGCCTTTGGCGTCTTTGACGCGTGTGGGCAGGCCGATCTGGTCGAGCAGGGAGAAGAGCGGTTTTGGGTCCAGCTCTTCGACATTCATCATTTTGCCGTGGTCATAGGTGCCGTCGGCGATACGCATGGCAACCGCGACCGGTGGCACACCGGCGGTGTAGGAAATACCCTGGCTTCCGACCTCGCTGTAGGCGTCTTTGTGATCGGCGACGTTGTAGACGAAAACCTCGACCTCTTCGCCGTCCTTGGTGCCTTTGACCAAATCACCGATGCAGGTCTTGCCGGTGTAATTCGGGGCAAGGCTGGACGGGTCAGGCAGAACGGCCTTGACCACTTTGAGCGGCACAACTTCGAGGCCCTCGGCGGTCGTGACGGGCTGTTCGGACAAAAGCCCAAGGTTTTGCAGCACCGTGAAGACGTTGATGTAGTGATCGCCAAAGCCCATCCAGAACCGGATGTCGGCCTGCGGATAGTTCGCGGCAAGCGAGTGCACCTCGTCGTGGCCGGACATATAGGCCTTTTGCTTGCCCACAACGGGCAGGTCCCATTCGCGGCCGACTTCGAACATCTTGTTTTCTTGCCACGCGCCGTTCTGCCAGCTGTAAACGGTGCCGGTAAACTCGCGGAAGTTGATTTCAGGATCAAAGTTGGTCGAGAAATATTTGCCGTGGTTGCCCGCGTTGATATCGACGATGTCGATTGAGCTGACTTCGTCCATAAATTCATCAACTGCAAAACGTGCAAAGGCATTGACCATGCCCGGATCAAAGCCCGCGCCCAGGATTGCGGTCACGCCAGCGGCGGCGCAATCGTCGCGGCGTTTCCATTCATAGTTGGCGTACCATGGCGGTGTTTCGCAGATTTTGGCAGGGTCTTCGTGGATCGCCGTGTCGATATAGGCAGCCCCTGTCTGGATGCAGGCCTCAAGCACGGTCATGTTCACAAAAGGCGAGCCTACGTTGATCACGATCTGGGCGCCTGTGTCTTTGATCAGATCGGCCACAGCCGCGCTATCCATCCCGTCCACAGCATGGGCCTTTAGAACGCCGTCCTGTTTCATCGCAGATTTTTCATGCACGCTGTCAATGATCGCCTCGCATTTGGCGATTGTTCTGCTTGCGATATGGATGTCGCCGAGCACGTCATTGTTCTGCGCACACTTATGCGCGACAACCTGTGCGACGCCGCCTGCGCCGATGATCAAGACATTGCGTTTCATATATCCAAAAGACCTCTTGTTGTAGTTTCAGGAGAGCGCGGCGGCGAAATCATCATAGTCGAAATCGCGCACCAAACGGACCGTGCCATCCAATTCGCGAATGGCGATGCTGGGCATCTTGACCCCGTTAAACCAGTTTTTCTTAACCATCGTGTAACCTGCCGCGTCCTGAAACGAAAGCCGGTCACCCGCCTTGAGCGGGGCGTCAAAGCGGAACTCACCAAAGATATCGCCTGCGAGGCAGGATTTGCCGCAGATCATCCATTCATGGTCGCCGGTATTGGGTGCTATCTTCGCAGGTTCGCGGTAGATGATCAGATCAAGCATATGCGCTTCAATCGAGCTATCGACGATGGCAAGGTTTTTGCCGTTGTGCATGGTGTCCAGCACTGTCACTTCGAGCGTTGCGGCCCCTGTGATCGCGGCCTCTCCGGGTTCAAGGTAGACCTGTACGCCGTAGGTGGTGGCGAAGGATTTCAACCGCGCCGCAAGCCTGTCGAGCGGATAACCCTCGCCTGTGAAATGGATGCCCCCGCCTAGGCTGATCCAGTCCATTTTCGCGATCACCGCGCCAAAACGGTCTTCGATCAGGGTCAGCATTTCGTCGAAACGGTCAAAATCGTCGTTTTCACAGTTGTTGTGGAACATCAGCCCGCTGATCTGATCGGCGACTTGTGCAATTTCGGCGGGGTCATGTTCGCCCAAGCGGCTAAACGGGCGGGCAGGGTCGGCAAGGTCGAACTCGGATGTGGAGACGCCGGGGTTCACGCGCAGGCCGCGGATGTGGCCCTGCGAAGCGTCGGCGAATTTCTGTAGCTGGCCGATGGAATTGAAGATGATCTTGTCGGAATGCTCCAAAACCTCGGCGATTTCGTGATCGGCGTAGGCGACGGAATAGGCGTGTGTTTCGCCTGCGAACTTTTCCTTGCCCAAGCGGACTTCATACAAAGAGGAGGAGGTGGTGCCGTCCATATAGTCGGACATCAGGTCAAAGACGGACCATGTGGCAAAGCACTTGAGTGCCAACAGGGATTTGGCGCCAGAATTTTCGCGCAGCCACGCGATCTTTTCGAGGTTCGGCAGCAGGCGGGATTTGTCGATCAGGTAATATGGTGTTCGCATGGCAAGATCCCTTCCGGTGGACGTCTGTTTGCGGGTGCTTAGCCTGCATCGCTGTCTATCGAAAGTAGTCTTTTTGCAGGTGGATCAAGCAAAAAGGGCGGCTCCTTTCGGAACCGCCCTGATAGTCTGTAATGGGGATGATTTACATCATGCCGCCCATGCCGCCCATGTCGGGCATGCCGCCGCCAGCGCCGGTACCTTCTTTGGATGGCTTGTCAGCAACCATTGCTTCGGTTGTGATCAAGAGGCCAGCAACAGAGGCTGCGTCCTGCAGTGCTGTGCGCACAACTTTGGCAGGGTCGATCACGCCGAACTTGAACATGTCACCATATTCTTCTGTCTGTGCGTTAAAGCCGAAGGACTTGTCGTTGCTTTCGCGGATCTTGCCCGCAACAACCGAACCGTCAACACCGGAGTTTTCGGCGATCTGGCGCAGTGGTGCTTCGATGGCTTTGCGAATGATCGCGATACCAACGTCCTGATCAGAGTTTGCACCCTTCAGGCCTTCGAGTGTTTTGCCAGCCTGGATCAGCGCAACACCACCACCAACAACGATGCCTTCCTGTACGGCAGCGCGTGTCGCGTTCAGGGCGTCATCAACGCGGTCTTTGCGCTCTTTAACTTCCACTTCGGACATGCCGCCGACGCGGATAACAGCAACACCGCCAGCCAGTTTGGCCACGCGCTCTTGGAGTTTCTCACGGTCGTAGTCGGATGTTGTTTCTTCGATCTGACCACGGATCTGGCCAACGCGGGCTTCGATCTCGGCTTTATTGCCAGCACCGTCAACGATGGTTGTTTCGTCTTTGGTGATAGACACGCGCTTGGCGGAACCCAGCATGTCGATGGTGACGTTCTCAAGCTTCATGCCCAGATCGTCGGAAATGACCTGACCGCCTGTCAGGATCGCGATGTCCTGCAGCATGGCTTTGCGGCGATCGCCGAAACCAGGTGCTTTAACCGCTGCGATTTTCAGACCGCCGCGCAGTTTGTTGACAACCAGTGTTGCCAGCGCTTCGCCTTCAACATCTTCAGCGATGATCAAAAGCGGCTTGCCGGACTGGATGACGGATTCGAGCAGGGGAACCATTGGCTGCAGCGAAGAAAGCTTCTTCTCATGCAACAGGATGATGGCGTCTTCGAGCTCGGTTGTCATTTTGTCGGGGTTTGTCACGAAGTAGGGTGACAGGTAACCGCGGTCGAACTGCATGCCTTCAACAACGTCGGTTTCTGTTTCCAGACCTTTGTTCTCTTCAACTGTGATAACGCCTTCGTTGCCGACTTTCTGCATCGCATCAGCGATCTGACGACCGATTTCGGATTCGCCGTTGGCAGAGATTGTACCAACCTGTGCAACTTCGTCACTGTCGTTGACAGGACGCGCAGCCGCTTTGATGGCTTCAACGACTTTGGCTGTTGCCATGTCGATGCCGCGCTTGAGGTCCATTGGGTTCATGCCAGCGGCGACAGACTTCATGCCTTCTTTGACGATGGCCTGAGCCAGAACAGTCGCAGTTGTTGTACCGTCACCCGCTTCGTCATTGGTGCGCGAGGCCACTTCTTTGACCATCTGCGCGCCCATGTTTTCGAACTTGTCTTCCAGTTCGATTTCCTTGGCGACAGAGACACCGTCTTTGGTGATGCGTGGTGCGCCGAACGATTTGTCCAGAACCACGTTGCGGCCTTTGGGGCCGAGTGTGACTTTTACCGCGTTCGCAAGAATGTTGACGCCCTTGAGCATCTTGTTCCGTGCATCGGTATCGAATTTTACTTCTTTAGCAGCCATTTTCATGTGCTCCTTGAATGATTGGAAATGTGAGGGCGACCGGTCGGCTTACATGATGCCGAGGATGTCGCTTTCTTTCATGATCAGCAGCTCTTCGCCATCGATCTTGACCTCGGTGCCGGACCATTTGCCAAACAGCACTTTGTCGCCTGCCTTAACAGACATCGCAATCAGCTCGCCGCTGTCCTTGCGCGCACCTTCACCAACGCTGACGATTTCGCCTTCTGCTGGCTTTTCTTTTGCGTTCTCAGGAATGATGAGACCGCCTGCTGTCTTTTCGTCGCCTTCAATGCGACGGACCAGTACACGGTCGTGAAGTGGTTTAAATGCCATCTCTGAACTTCTCCAGTTCGTGTTTCTCCCATGTTAGCACTCAACAGGGTCGAGTGATAACGATGCGTAGGTAAGGATCACATCAGTGTGAGTCAACAGCACGCTGCATCGATTTTTCAGTTTTTTGAGATCGCCTCGCGCGCGTCATGTTGCGGCTTTGTTAGCACGGGTTTGCGCCGTGCGGGCACGGCGCGGTATGCGAGGGGTTTCACCCCTCGCGCTCCCCAGGATATTTCTGGGCCGGTAATTAGGAATGGTAGGTGTTACAGTCAGGGCTTGTGCGGGGTGTCATCGTCTTCGGACAGGATGCGCCAGGCATCGCCTTCCAGGTCCTCGTACTGGTCGTGGCGCAGGCTCCATAGGAAAGCAGCAAGGCCCACTCCACCCAAAAACAGCGAAACGGGGATCAGGACCACGAGGATGTTCATAGCTTCCCTTTCAGACGCAATGCATTCAGCAGCACGGTGATCGAGGATGCCGACATCGCAATTGAGGCGATGAGCGGTGTCGCAAAGCCCGCCAGCGCGATTGGCACGGCGATAATATTGTAGAGTGTGGATAAAGCAAAGTTTTCCTTGATGCGCGCCCGCGCGGCGCGTGCCACCAAGGGCAGTTCGATCAGCGGTGTCAGGCTGTCGTTGAGAAGAACAATGTCCGAAGCGGCGCGAGAGGCATCTGCTGCCGTTGCCGGTGACACCGATGCATAGGCGGCAGCGAGCGCACCGGTATCGTTCAGACCGTCACCAACCATGAGGACTTTGGCGCCCCTGCTGGACAAATCGTTGATATAGGCGATCTTGTCTGCTGGCGTTGTTTCGGCTTGCCATGACGTGATGTGCAACATGCGTGCAATTCTGGCGGTTTCATCCGCATCATCGCCCGAGACCAGATGGATGGTAAGGCCTGCTTTTTGCCAGCCTTGCACCAGTGCTTGCGCCCCGTCGCGCAGTTCTGAGCGCAGGGTGATCTTTTGCGGCGTCCGGTCGCCAATTTTAATGTAGGTGCCTTTGCCAGCACCAAGCCACGCACCTGAGCCCAGTTGGACTGTTTGGCCTTGATAATGCGCACTGAGACCCTTGCCTGCGTGCTCCTGCTGGTCGCGCAGCTTGGCTGGCGTGACGCCTTGCAGGGACGCCGCGATGGCTTGTGAAACCGGGTGGGTCGCGTTCTGGGTCAGGGCGAGTGCGATGGATTGCGTTTCGGCATCCAGCGTATCGCGTGCGGCTGCTGGCAAGGTCAGTGTACCGGTCTTGTCGAAAACCACGGTATCGACTTCGGCCAGACGTTCGAGGGCTGTGCCATCCTTGACAAGGAGCCCTGCGCGAAACAAACGTCCGGCAGCGGTTGTAGACACCGCAGGAACGGCCAGGCCCATGGCGCAGGGGCAGGTAATGATCAGCACGGCCACCGCAATATTCAACGACAGGCGGAAATCGCCGGAATAGAGCATCCACCCGGCAAAGGCGAAAAGCGCCAGCAAATGCACGACCGGTGCATAGAGTGCTGCGGCCTTGTCTGCGATGGCGGTATAGCGATTGCGGGTGGCTTCAGCTTCATCCACCATCGTGACCATCTTGCGCAGTGTCGTGTCCGCGCCGACGGTTGTTGCGCGGATAGTCAGCGGGCCGGTCATATTCACCTCACCGGCGGTGACGGTCGTGCCTGCGCTTGCGGTGCTGAGACGGCTTTCACCGGTCAGCAACGAGCGGTCGATCTGGCTGGTTCCTTCGGTGATCGTGCCATCAACGGGGATACGGCCGCCGGGCAAAACCTGTACCAAGTCCCCGATCGCGAGATCGGCAAAGTTGACCATCTGACGGACGCCATCGCGCACACGCATGACGCGGGGGACCTCGAGCGCGGAAAGCTGTGCTGCCGCAGAAGCTGCGGCCTTGCGGCTGCGGTGATCGAGGTAGCGGCCGATGAGCAGGAAGAACGTCAGCGTCACGGCAGCATCGAAGTAGGAATGACGCCCGCCATAGAGTGTCTCATAAAGCGAAATGCCGGACGCAAGAAGGATCGCCAGCGAAATCGGCACATCCATATTCAAACGATAGGCCTTCAATGACCGCCATCCGCTCTCAAAGAACGGCTGTGCGGAATAGAACAACGTCGGTATCGCAATGATCGCTGTGATCCAATGGAACATGTGCATTGTGGCACCGATGGCCCCCGACCAAACAGCCACCGACAGCAGCATGATGTTCATGTTGGCAAACCCCGAAACCGCAAGACGTGTCATCAGACCACGGCCATAGGTATCGGTTTCGGCACCCAACAGGCTTGTATCGAGAACACGGGCTTCGAACCCGGCCATTTCCAGCGTATCAATCAGGTCTTCCGGAGCGATCGGTTGGTCTGTACCGACTGTGACCCGCCGCATGCTGAGGTTGACGCGGGCATTCGCGACACCTTCCACATCGCGCAAAACTCGTTCGACGCCATTGATACAGGCGACACAATGGATGCCAGGCAGGGATAAAACGATTTGCGCTGTACCGTTCGAGGCCGCTTTTTCAAGCTGCCCCTCGGGAAGGCCGATGCAGGCCGGACAGAAGGTGGCGTCGCTCATTTTGCGGTGATCGGGAAACGACGGCGGAATTTTGTCCCGTCCGGCGCGATCAGTTCCAGACGCAGGTTCCAATAGCCTTCTGTCATGGAGACAGGCGCGGTGTATTGCGTCCCCGTCCACGTGAATTCCGGCACGGTATCCATACTCACGTTCGTTGCTTGCCCGAGAATGGCGCGCGTGATTTCTGCCTGCAGGGGGGCGCCGCGATGATCAAGGATATCCACAGTCAGTACACCGCCTGTAATATCGGCACTGACATCCCAGTTGAGCGCATTTTGCGCTGCGCGATCCGCTTGAAAGGTCTGACTGACGGCATAGGAGTTCCGCGCCTCAAGCCCCGGAAACGTGGCAATCGCGTTCCATGCCAGTGTCAGGTTCACGGCGATGATAATTCCAAAACCGCCGACCATAAGGGCCAGCATGTGCCATCCGGTAAATTCGCGGGTCATTGTGGGGCTCTCCCATTAAAGATTGCGTCTTTGTAGGCGCGTTCGCCTGAGGCTTCATCCTCGACCCAGAAGCGCAGATCGACGCGATCCATGCCGGAGGCGGGGTCAATCGGGCGGGCCGAGACATAGACGCGTTGCAGAAAGGTTTCGTTAGCAGGCACGACGATGGTTCTTTGCGAGGTGCCTTCCAGTTCGATGCGCAGAATTTCATCCGACGTCAGCGAGAGGCGGAATGTCCGGTCCTCGCCATGTTTGTTCAGCAAGCGGATGTCATAGATGTTGCGCACTGTGCCATCAGAGAGGGTCACGAAGGTCGGGTTACGTACCGGCGCCACTGTCATTTCGATATCGGCGCGGATGAAGAGCGCAAAGACCAGACCGACGCCAATCGCGGCCCACATGGTCGTGTAAAGGATCGTGCGGAAGCGGAACACATGCTGCCACAGCTTCTTTGCGGGTTTGCCCTTGGCCTCTTCTTCTTGGTCAGAGAGCGCAAGATAGTCGATCAAACCGCGCGGTTTGCCGATCCGGTCCATGACGTCATCGCAGGCGTCAATACACAGTGCGCAGGTGATGCACTCCATCTGCTGGCCATCGCGGATATCGATGCCAGCGGGGCAGACGTTCACGCAGGCCATGCAGTCGATGCAGTCACCTGCACCTTCGATGCGTTTCTTGCCACGTGGTTCGCCGCGCCATTCACGGTAGGCAACAGTCAGCGTTTCGGGGTCCATCATCGCGGCCTGAATACGTGGCCAGGGGCACATGTAGTTGCAGACCTGTTCGCGCATGAAGCCGCCAAAGACAAAGGTGGTGGCGGTCAGCACACCGATGGTGATCCATGCAATGGGCGGTGCGGTGAAATTCGCAAGGCTGGCGGCCAAAGTGGGTGCGTCGGCAAAATAAAACACCCATGCGCCGCCTGTCGCCAAGGCAATCAAGAGCCACACTGTCCATTTCGTGATACGTAGGCGGGCTTTGTGAAGGCTCCAATCGGCGTTCCACAGGCGCACCCGCGCATTGCGGTCGCCCTCGATCCAGCGTTCAACAAGGATGAAAAGATCGGTCCAGACAGTTTGCGGGCAGGTATAGCCACACCAGACGCGGCCGAGTGCCGAAGTGAAGAGAAAAAGGCCTAGGCCTGCCATGATCAAAAGGCCCGCGACGAAATAGAATTCATGGGGCCATATTTCGATCCAGAAGAAATAAAAGCGGCGGTTGGCCATGTCGATCAGAACGGCTTGGTCGGGCAGGTTCGGGCCACGGTCCCAGCGGATCCATGGCGTCAGATAGTAGATGCCCAAGGTCACGGCCATGACCCACCACTTGAGGTTCCGGTAAAAGCCTTTGACGCGGCGCGGAAAAATAGGTTCGCGCGCGGCGTAAAGCGGTTGGTTCTCGGAAGAGGACATAGGTGACCTGCAGGTTTAAGTTCTGTTCGCAGGTCCGGTTCTAAGGTGTGGGCGGGGATTATCTTTGATGTGGATCAAGGAGGCACAGGTCGTGCCTGCGGTGCGCTGTCGCATGCGTTAGTGCAATGAAGGCTGCGCAAGAACGCGTCCGCAGTCGTTTAAGCAGAGGTGTTCGACCCTGCTGATCCGCCAAAAAGCGGCTTTTGATTGGCTTGATGTCGCAAGGCCAGCTTGCGCATCAGTTTTCCTTGTTCCGGAATGTAGCGCGCGGCGTGCGCCGCGAAATCTGGATCGCAGCACTCCGGGAAAAGGTCTTTGATTTCCTGACGAGCCTCGGGTGAAACAGCCTTGAGAGCTTCGGGGCCGGTAAAGAGGCTTTCGGTCGGTGCGCCATTTGACCAGACGATTTCATGCGCATCAAACAGGAAGTGAAAATATGTCACGCCACCTGTCGTGTCGTCGATAACGTCGATCCCATCCAGCGCAACGAGTTTGTTTGCGGGGATCAACACATCTGCGCAATCAAACATCCGCAGAGCGATGATTGAAGAAACAAGAACGCGGTGCTGGGGCGATACAATCAAGTCTTGTCGGGGATATCCCGCACCCAATGCATCCGCGCGGATCAGGATCGGTTTCAACCGCTCCTTTGCGTTAAGCTGGTCTGAACTGAGACTGCATGCGCCAATCCAGCGGATGGGTTGATGCCCGTGGTCGTACGTGAGCACCAGATCACCAACCTTCAGCTTTTCCACTGGGATTTGCCCGTCTGCGGTTTCAATCAGTGTTCCTGCGGTAAAGCATGGCACGTCGACAAACTCGCCGCTGGCGTTTGTGGGGCCCGTTATCTCTTGGTTGACAACGATCGTATTCGTGCCGGTGTCGTTCCATGCGGCGTCAATCGCCGCTGTGTTCACTGTCAAACCGTTGAAGAGTTCGAGCGGTTCAAGTGCTCCGCCAGTGGCCCGCGCCCCAAAGAGTTCAACAGTGCCGTCGGGATTGATCACCAAGCGGACCAGGGGTGTGCCGTCAACTGTGCCCAATTGCCAGATTTCAGGGATGCGATCACTGCCGACATTCGATCCGTAAGTGCGGCCGTCGGTAAAGCGGATCGTCTGCCCTTCAGTAGAGTTTCCCTGAAATTCGACCTCGTTTGGCGCGCCAGCGGGGCCACCAACAAACAGATCAACTCCGTTGACTTGAACACTGAAACTGTTGTCGAGCGTCGCAAAGTCGATGATCAGGCCGCCGTTAGGCGTTTCGTCAACGAAGGTTGCCGTCTCACTGACTATGTTGAAATCTGGCACTGTTGGTCATTGATCCTGATGAGATGAGCGCAACCTAAAGCATAACGTGCTGACCGTTAAGAGAAATTTGCACAAAGGTGTGGATTAACCGAAACGACCAATAATCGTTAACTTCCGTTGCTCAGTTCGGCCCATTGAAAATACCGGAAATCGCCGGTTCCCATCTTCAAAAAACCTTCTGAAAGTGCGCCATCACGGCCTGACACTCCGTCATAGTCACCTGTTCGAAGGGGTACAGCAATGACCGTGAACGCGACGGGGCGGCCCACACAATGTCGCCGCCTCCGTTTGTTTCACGTTTCTTGGCTGTTTAGAACTGAACGTTCATCCCAAACTGAATGCCGTGTCTTTCATACGTGTCGCCAAAGGCGCCGCCATAGCCCGCTTCGATCCGGATATCGCGTGCGGTACTGGATGAAATCAGGCTCTGGAACCCGAGGTTGACTTCAACAAAGTCGTCATCACGTCCTGCGATCGGGAAGGATGCGGTCGGCAACCCGTCAAAGCCGCTTTCGATGAGCAGATCATCACTGGATAATGTGTTGTAGGCAACACTACCGGTCAGCTTGTTCTGCCCCGATGCACTTGGCATGTCATATTCGCCCTTCAGGCCGATTGACCCCATGAACGTGCTGCCGGACTGCTCTTCGAGCGTCAGGTTGAACGCACCTGCGCCGGTCTCTGTGAAGCCATCAACGGTGACATTGTAGAAAGAGATTGATGCCATCGGGCCTACTGCGAACCCGCCCACGTCACGCAGATAGCTTGCCTGAAGCGCGCCAAAGGTTTGCGATCCGTCTGTCCGGCCGGTGGCGGTTTGGTCCAACACATTGCGTGTGCTGTCGTAGGTCGCATCCTGATACCCGAAAAGGGCCTTGAAGCGCGCGCCGGTCGCCATGTTCGCACGCGCAAAACCGATGAAGGACACGCCCGTTGTTTCAACGTCACCAAGCCCGTCAGCAGCTTCAGCTGTGGCCGATGTACCGCCCACTGCGATGCCGACCGAAGCATTCGCACTCACGCGGTTTTCAACGCCAACAGTGAACGATGATGCGTCGACGTCATAGCCGATCGACCCCGAAGTCGGATCATAGGTCGCAGCCGATCCACCCAGCGACGCAAGGCCATAAAGATTGCCGCCCATGAGCCAGGATTGTGCGCCTCCGCCTTGCGAGACACCGGCTGGGCTGCCACCGTCAATCGGGGCCAGGCCGGTAATTGCATCAACATGACCACGTGCTGCTTCATAGCTCATCGCGGTATAGGCGGGCGCAATGGTGAAGCCCGTGCTGGTCAGAGCGGCGGCTTGCTCGGTTGGTTCCAGTGCGAGGATTGCTGCGATGGCGTCCTCATATGCTTCTGCATTGCCGACGTCCCAGTAAGGCACATTCGCCGCTGCATCGAGATACCCGGCCAGCTTGAACTGATAGTCGGACTGGGCCTCAGTCACGATCGGGACAAATTCCGGCACCCAGCGCAAGGTGAATTCTCCGTCCTCGATCGTGCCAATGGTAATGTCGTAATTCAGGTTTGCATTGCGCAAATCCTCAATCGGATCGACTGCAAACAGTCCGTTCGCTTCTGCCGCGGCGACAATAGCATCAGGCACGACACCGGATGCATAATCCAGATCGTCTACTTCGACGCCGAGGGTTGCGGCCAAGTCTGCCAGACGTTCAGGCAACAGAACGGGTGGTTCAACGCTTCCCGGAAGGTCGTCGGGGACTTCCGTAAGAGCGAGGTTTCCGTAGTTCCATTCGCCATCCGCGATATTGTACCACGCGATCAGAGCAGATTCGTCATCGGGATTGTCGTTGTCGTCCCAGAACAAGCCATCAGGCACCATGGTATTGTCGAGGAAGAAATCGCCGAATGCTGCTGTGTAGTCGCTATTTGTAAACGCCGCGTCCGCACCGCTGGCTGTTCCAAAGGCAAGAATGTCTGCACTGAAATCTGAGGTAAAGCCTGCGCGGCTGTCGGAGAAGAACCCGATATCTCCCTCATTCCCGCCTTCGCCGAACAGGCCATCGACCAACCGTCCGCCAAGGCCGATTTCAGTGGCCGCAAGGTTGAACAGAACTGCATTTGCGGGGTCCGACGGGTCCATCAGCACACCATCTGCATCCCTCAACTCAAGCGAAAAGCCGGTGATCCGTGCGCCCGTGAAGTTCGAGACCTTGCCAAATGTGAAATAGTCGACCGAAGACGTATCAACCAGATTATTCTCTTCATCGAAGTATGGATCGCTGTTGGTCTGGAAGGTCATCTCGAACGGGTCAGGGCCGGTCAGCCATGTCTTGATCCGCTTGCCCGAACCAGGGGCGGAATCGCAGTAAATCTCCGGATTGTTGGCCATCAGGCAATTCACGACATCGCCGCGCGATTCAATATCCTCATTGGAGTCGGAGAAATCCGTGATGATGATTTCAAAGGGATCCAAGTAAAGAAATTCGCCAGAGTTCTCGGGGTCGTCAACCCGCGTGCGTGTAAACGTTACGGCCTTGACGCCCGGTGCCAGAACACCTTCTGCAGGGTCCGAAAAAACCAGGCCATCACCTGATGTACCGATCAATAAATTTCCATCAAGCGTGTCGGCCCAAGCATGTGTACAGGCCAGCGTGAGTGCTGCGACAGATCCCGCGGTGATAAACCGTGTCTTTTGTTTCATCTCGAATTCCCCTAACTCTCTAAGTGTTTCCTACACATTCCATAAACGGAATGTCTTACGAGGTAGCGGTGTCGTGGGGGGTAACCATTGACACATATCAAAACTTGAATGTTTTTTTACGGTTGCAGAATTGACAACTGGGCATCTGCAACCAAAGTCTCGCTTTTCGCGATCAGGAGGCGTAAGCGTTTCGACATGAAAATTATTCGTCTCGAAGATGCCCGAACCTTACCGCTGTGGCGCAGGCCCACATCGCTTTTGTTTGTGATGGCCATGGCGATGCCTGTTGCCTTTGCGACATGGTCGGCGCTGCTTAATAACTTTGTGATTGAGGTCGCAAATTTTGATGGCTCGGACATTGGCTGGCTGCATACGGTGCGCGAAATTCCGGGCTTCTTCGCAATCGGTGTGATTGCTTTGATCATGTTCATCCGCGAGCAGGTCTTGGGGCTGGTCGCGCTGATTATGCTGGGGGCGGCCACGGCTGTGACGGCACAATTTCCCGAAATGGCAGGAATTTTGACGGTAACAATGCTGTCGTCTATCGGGTTCCACTACTACGAGACGGTCAATCAATCGCTACAATTGCAGTGGATTGACAAGAAGCGGGCCCCACAAACGCTGGGCTGGCTATTGTCGGCGGGATCGGGGGCGACGCTGCTCGTGTATCTGCTGATTGTGCTCAGCTGGGAACGGTTTGGCCTGACGTACAGCATTGTCTATTGGCTCTCGGGCGGATTTACGGCCGTTGTCGCCACGCTATGTCTGTTGGCTTATCCGCAATTCGAGGCACCGCACCCACAGATCAAGAAGATGGTCCTTCGCAAGCGGTATTGGCTTTATTACGCGCTGCAATTCATGTCGGGCGCACGGCGGCAGATTTTTGTCGTCTTTGCAGGTTTCATGATGGTCGAACAGTTTGGTTTCGCAGTTGACGACATCACCAAGCTCTTCATGTTCACCTTATTGATCAACATGTTTGCAGCGCCCTTGCTGGGCAAGATCGTGCAAGTCTTTGGTGAACGCCGCGCGCTAGTTTTCGAGTATGTGGGGCTGTGCCTGGTGTTTTTTGCCTATGGTGGCATTTACTATTTCGGCTGGGGCGTTTTGCTGGCAACGGGGCTCTATATCGTGAACCACCTGTTTTTTAGCCTCGCACTTGCAATCAAGACTTACTTTCAAAAGATCGCTGATCCGCAGGACATTGCACCCACCGCTGCCGTAGCCTTTACCATCAACCATATTGCGGCGGTGTTTTTGCCGGCAATGCTGGGCTATGTCTGGCTGCAATCGCCGGGATTGGTGTTCCTGATGGCGGCGGGCATGGCGATTATTTCGCTGTTGCTCTCGCTTTTGATTCCGCGCCATCCGGCCCCCGGTCACGAGACCGTGTTTCAGGGCCGGTTGTTGGCGGCGGCAGAGTAGTAAATTCGCCCGACCGCACTATATTACAGGCGAACCTGATAGGAGGCGTTCATATGTTTTTCATGTCCCGCGCGAAATCTGAAATGGTGGCCAAGGATGCAGCACTGCCGGGCCGTGCGCATGCGATCCCCACAGCCAAGACACATTACGTGTTCGAAACCCCGCTGACAGGCGATGTGCCGGCGGGCATGGAAGAAGCCATGTTCGGTATGGGGTGTTTCTGGGGAGTCGAGCGGATGTTCTGGAAGCTGGACGGCGTGCAATCAACGATGGTGGGGTATGCGGGCGGCTATACCCCCAACCCGACCTATGAAGAGGTTTGTTCCGGCCAGACCGGCCATAATGAAGTGGTGCGCGTGATTTACGATCCTGCGGTCATTTCTTACGAGCAATTGCTACAAGTCTTCTGGGAAGGTCATGACCCGACGCAGGGCATGCGCCAAGGTAATGATGCAGGCACGCAGTACCGTTCCGGTATTTATGCCTATTCAGCGGCACAAAAAGCTGCTGCGGAAGCGGCAAAAGAGGGCTTTGCGCCACGTTTGTCGCAGGCCGGTTATGGTGCGATCACGACCGAGATCATCGATGCACCGCCATTCTATTTTGCGGAAGAGTATCACCAGCAATATCTGGCCAAGAACCCCGGTGGTTACTGCGGGATTGGTGGTACGGGCGTGACCTGCCCGATTGGCGTGGGTGCCTGACACGCGCGATACACTTCATCTTGCCGCACGCATCCTGCTGCTGCCTGTCCTGCTCGGGCAAGCGGCGTTTGTGCGCAAACGCTATATTGCATTGCCGGAACCAACGGGGGATCGCACAGGGACAATCGGACACGGGCCGCCACTGCGGCTTTTGATCCTTGGTGATAGCTCTGCTGTGGGGGTAGGTGTCGCGCGGCAAGAGCAGGCTTTGCTGGGGCAGTTGACCGCGCATTTGTCCACTCATGCGACCGTGACATATCACCTGCACGCTGTGACCGGTGCCAAGACATCGGACGTATTGGCTTGGCTCGATACGCTGCAAGAAGGGCCATATGATGTTGTTGTCACGGCTTTGGGCGTAAATGACGTCACAAAGGCAGTGTCACGCAGACGATGGCAACGACAACAAACAGCTTTGCTTGATCGGCTGACGACACAGTTTGGTGCACGTAAGATCGTGGTCTCCGGCCTGCCGCCGATGGGCCAGTTCCCGCTTTTGCCACACCCGCTGCGCTGGGTATTGGGGCGTCAGGCGGCCCGCTTTGACAGGCATCTGGAGGCCATTGTCGCGGCACGACCGGCCTGTGTCATAGCCCGCATTGATCTGGGACTGGATGAAATGAACATGTCCGAGGACGGGTTCCACCCCGGCCCTGTGGTCTATGCGGCGTGGGCCGACGCGATCGCGCGGATCATACTTGCAGACCGCGAACTGCTTGACGGGATGCAGGGCGCGCCATAACGGAAAGTGAACAAACGCAAGGGCAAGATGATGATTACCTATTCGGCTTTGACAACGATCACCGGCGAAGACCCGGCCTATGCTCTGGCTGAAGCCATCGAAGGGCTGGAACCGGAACCGACAGGCGTAGGTGTTTTCGAGATCGAAGACGGATCGGGCCTTTGGGAGGTCGCGGCCTATTTCATGGATTGGCCCGATGCCGGTGCACTTGCGGTGTTGTCGGCGCTCTACGACGCCAAGCCCTTCAATATCTCTGAAATTCCCGAGCAGGATTGGGTGTCAAAGGTGCAGCGGGAACTGTCCCCCGTGCAGGCAGGGCGGTTCTTTGTGTATGGTTCGCACGATGCAGATAAGGTGCCTGCTGACAAGATCCCCTTGTTGATTGATGCGGCTATGGCCTTTGGCACGGGACATCATGGCACGACGAAGGGCTGCCTGGAGGCTTTCGACAAGCTGCTGACAGATGGTTTCGCCGGAAAGAATATCCTCGATGTGGGTTGCGGCACAGCGGTGCTTGCGATGGCTGCGGCTAAGGTGCTGCCTCACGCGGTTCTGGCCAGTGATATTGACCCGACTGCCGTGGAAGTGGCGCAGGCCAATGTTGTCAGCAACGGGCTGCAGGACCGCGTGAACTGCGTTGTCGCAGCCGGTTTCGGTGCGCCTGTCTTGAAAGACAGCGCGCCCTACGACCTGATCTTCGCAAATATCCTGAAGGCTCCGCTGATCGGTCTGGCGCCGGATATGGGGGCAAGTATTGCTGATGGCGGCTATGCGATTCTGTCAGGGATTCTCAATGAGCAGGCTGACGAGGTCATCGCTGTCTATGCCGAAAACGGGTTCAATCTGATGGAACGCCACGTAATTGTTGACTGGACGACACTAATTTTACGCAGAATTTTGTCCAATTAGCGCCTTATTGCCAAGATTAATTGAAATTTAACTAGGCTAATGCGAACGTTTACAAATAGTTGTATTGTTAGTGATGATCAAACTTTGGAGGATGATTCGGTGCAAGCCCACGTCCCTTTTGATAAAAGACTGAAAAAGATCGTCCGTCGCCATGAGAAAATGGCGAATGGCGTTGTGCGTACAGTAAACTCTGACGGGTTGATCGTGGCCAAGCCACGGCTCTACCGCCCGCGCTTCCCGCTCAAAGGTCTGTTGGCCGTTCTCTTCCTTGGCTTCCTCTTCAAGGGGTTCCTTTTCGCTTATCTGGGCGAAGCAGCTTACGGCGAACGTGTTGCGGCGCTGCAGGGCGGTTCCGTACTTGAACAGGCGGGCGCTTGGGTCATGCAACCCGATCCTGTGACAATGCTTGCAGCGACGGGTATCGCGACAGTGCTGCCCCAGAACTAATCAACGGTACCAGACAAACGAAAAGGCCGCGTTCCAACTGAACGCGGCCTTTCGCTTTTGGTCAGTCGCTTTGCTTAGCGTGCGGTACGTGTCGCGATTTCTTCGATATCGCCGTATGTCAGGCCGATATCGTCCAGTTCACGGGCTGTCAGTTTGGACAGTGAGTTGCGCGTGATGCGGGCGTCGTTCCATGCAGCAACGGCGCTGAACATGTTCATGAAGAAACCAGAAATTTTGCCAGCGGATTGGCCAGCGACGGGGCGGGTTGTGTCAAAAGAGGCCATGGCCATATTCCTATTGTCTATGCTGCAGGTGCAGCGTTGATCCGATAGGGGGCATCTAGGAGGGAAAGCGCGGGTTGACTAGTGCCATCTTAGCATGGGTCATATGCGTTTTCATCATGCCTTATTTTTGTGCATATGCTGCCGCAAAGTATTTATTTATAAGGGTTTAACGGAGGCGCTTTTCACCCTCCGAGTGCCGTATTCAGACGGTGTGACCTTTTCGGCGCATAACTGGCGCTATGCCAAGCCTCTTGGTCTTTGTTCGCGTTTTGTGCTAGCGATACAATCAGAACAAAAAAAGAGGCGAGCGATGCGTGTTTTGGGGATCGATCCGGGCCTGCGGAATATGGGGTGGGGCATCATCGACGTGGCCGGATCACGGCTGACACATGTGGCCAACGGGATCTGTCACTCGCAGGTGGGCGACATGGCGGACCGCCTATTGTCGTTGCATCAGCAACTGACCGCAGTCTTGCAAAAGTACCAGCCACAGGCGGCGGCAGTCGAACAGACCTTTGTGAACAAAGACGGTGCTGGGACCCTGAAACTGGGGCAGGCGCGCGGTATTGCGATGCTGGTGCCAGCGCAGGCAGGGCTTGTTGTTGGGGAATACGCCCCCAATGCTGTCAAGAAGGCCGTGGTGGGTGTTGGCCATGCTGACAAGGTCCAGGTCGCCCATATGGTCAAAGTGCAATTGCCCGGCGTGCAACTGGCCGGACCTGATGCCGCCGATGCGCTTGCCATCGCGATTTGTCATTCGTTTCATGTACAGTCTTCCAGCAGCCTTGCTGCCGCATTGGCAAAGGCTGGCGCATGATTGGCAAGATTGCAGGACGGCTGGACTATCGCAGCACGGATCATGTGCTGATTGATGTGCGCGGCGTGGGCTATATTGTTTACGTCTCTGATCGCGTCATGGCGGGGCTGCCTGCCAATGGTGAGGCGGTGGCGCTTTACACGGATTTGTTGGTCCGCGAAGACAACTTGCAGCTTTTCGGTTTTACAACGCTCGTGGAAAAGGAATGGCACCGTCTATTGATGTCGGTGCAGGGGATCGGGGCCAAGGCGTCGATGGCGATCTTGGGCACTTTGGGGGCCGATGGCGTCAGCCGCGCGATTGCGCTGGGCGATTGGAATGCTGTGGCCAAGGCCAAAGGTGTCGGCCCCAAAACCGCGCAGCGCGTGACGATTGAATTAAAGGACAAGGCCCACGGTGTGATGGCGATGGGTGGATCTGTCGCCGAGGCGCTGGGCGATGACGTGATCGAGGTGGGTGCGCCCAAAGCCCCGCGTAAGGCGGCAGTATCACAGGGCAATCCGGCAAGTGCAGAGGCGTTGTCGGCGCTTGGGAACCTTGGCTATGCGCCGGGTGAGGCGGCGAGTGCTGTGGCTGAAGCAGCAGGGGCCACGCCGGATGCGGATACATCGACCATGATCCGTGCTGCCTTGAAATTGCTGGCACCAAAGGGGTAGGGGATGGCGATGGACCAGCCTGACCCAACATTGCGCGCGGCCCCGCGGCCAGAGGATGAAGACCGCGCGCTGCGGCCGCAGACGCTCGACGCGTTTATCGGTCAGCAGGCGGCGCGGGCCAACCTCTCGGTGTTTCTGGAAAGTGCCCGCAGGCGTGGTGAGGCGATGGATCACACGCTGTTTCACGGACCGCCCGGCTTGGGTAAGACGACGCTTGCCCAGATCATGGCGCGCGAATTGGGGGTGAATTTCCGGATGACCTCTGGGCCGGTTCTGGCCAAGGCGGGTGATCTTGCGGCGATCCTGACCAATCTGGAGGCGCGGGATGTCTTGTTCATTGACGAAATTCACCGCCTCAATCCAGCGGTGGAAGAAGTCCTGTATCCGGCACTCGAGGATTTCGAACTTGATCTGGTGATCGGCGAGGGGCCTGCGGCCCGCACCGTGCGTATTGAATTGCAGCCCTTTACGTTGGTGGGTGCAACCACACGGATGGGGCTTTTGACGACACCATTACGTGACCGTTTTGGTATCCCGACACGGTTGGAATTCTATACCGAAGACGAACTGCACGAAATCGTCACGCGCGGCGCGCGATTGATGGGCGCACCTGCCGCCCCTGAGGGCGCGCGCGAGATCGCCCGCCGCGCCCGTGGTACGCCGCGGATTGCAGGGCGTTTGCTGCGCCGTGTCGTGGATTTTGCCATTGTTGACGGCGATGGCACCGTAACCCAAGCCATTGCGGACAGTGCACTGACCCGTCTGGGCGTGGATCATCTGGGTCTTGATAATGCCGACCGCCGCTATTTGCGTTTGATTGCGGAAAGCTATGGCGGTGGGCCTGTGGGGGTTGAAACGCTTTCAGCGGCCTTGTCGGAAAGTCGTGATAGTCTGGAAGATGTGATCGAGCCGTATCTGCTGCAAAAGGGGCTGATCCAGCGCACACCACGTGGCCGGATGCTGGCACAGCTGGCTTGGACGCATTTGGGGCTGAACGCGCCCAAATCGCAGACGGATTTGTTTGGATGAGCGGGCAGATGCCTCCGGCGGAAGTTTGAATGGACATGGAAAATCAGGCAATAGAACAGCTTTTTACCCGTGCGGATGGGTCCTATGTGTTTGCCCGCTGGGGGCGTCCCATTGTTCCTGTGGTGTTCGGGGTCGATGATGCCTCGCTGGCGGTGTTCAAAGGCGCAATCGAAGCTGTGGTGACACTGGCGTCGCATCAGATGGCCGAGACGGATATGGAGTTGGGTGCAAACCTGATGATCTTTTTCTGTCAGGATTGGGATGAGATGACCGAGGTCCCGCATCTGGATAAGTTGGTGCCTGATCTTGCGCCGTTGGTTGGGCGTTTGAAGCAGGCCGACGCCAATCAATACCGGATTTTCCGGTTTGATAAAGCGGGCGCGATACGGGCGGCCTTTGTGTTCTTGCGCATGGATGATCATCTGGCGGCAGTGCCTGCGGATACCTTGGCGCTAAGCCAGGCCGTGCAGACAATATTATTGTGGTCGGATACGGCATTTGACGAGGTGCCGCCTTTGGCGATGATTGAGGGCAAGGCTATGTTGCGTCCTGAAGTCGCGGATGTGATCCGTGCGGCCTACGATCCGGTGATGCCGGCAATGGCGCGCGATGCCAGCCATGCTTTGCGTATTGCAGCACGGGTGCACAAGGCGTCATGAGCCATCAATTCCCCATCCGCGTCTATTATGAAGACACTGATCTGGCAGGCATTGTCTATTACGCCAATTACCTGAAATTCATCGAACGCGCGCGCAGTGAATGGGTGCGCGAGCTGGGCATCGATCAGGTGCAGATGAAAGCGGATGGGCTGGTGTTTGCTGTGCGCCGCGTTGAGGCCGATTATCTGCTTCCGGCGAAATACGATGATGAACTTGTCGTTCACACTTCGATGGAGCCCGGATCGGGTGCGCGCCTCGTCGTTCGGCAAGACGTCATGCGCGGTGACACCCTGCTGTTTTCCGCGATTGTCACCATCATTTGCATGACTGTTGAGGGTGCTGTGGCCCGTCTTCCGGCAGTGATCCGCCGGTTTGTGCATTAAAAACCGCGTTATTTCGCGAACGTGATGCGGGATTGGTTGGATTTCTTTTTCCTGATGCGATACGCTTGCGAATAATCAGAGCCCAAAATCGGGCCTATAGGCAGAGCAGGCATATGGAAGCAGCACACGAATTCACTATGTGGGCGTTGTTCGCGCGCGCCACAATTACCGTTAAACTGGTCATGATCATGTTGGTCGCAGCCTCCGTTTGGTGCTGGGCTGTGATTATTGACAAGACGATCCAATATCGCAAAGCGCGCGCCGAGGCCGAGATTTTTGACCGGGCCTTCTGGTCAGGTGAGCCGCTGGACGGATTGTTTGACCAGATCGGGGCCGACCCCGAAGGGGCTTCGGAAAAGATATTTGCCGCCGGGATGCTGGAATGGCGTCGGTCACACCGGCAAGACGGCGGATTGATTGCGGGTGCGACCGCGCGGATTGACCGGTCGATGGATGTGGCGATCGTGAAAGAGGCAGCGCGCTTGCAAAAGGGTCTGCCGATCCTCGCGACTGTGGGCTCCACCGCTCCGTTTGTCGGTCTGTTTGGAACCGTCTGGGGCATCATGAATGCCTTTATCGAGATCGCCGAAGCGCAGACAACCAATCTGGCTGTTGTTGCGCCCGGCATCGCCGAGGCGTTGTTGGCGACGGGTCTTGGCCTTCTGGCCGCGATCCCGGCGGTGATTTATTACAACAAGCTTTCATCGGATAGTGACCAGATCGTCAGCGGCTATGAGGCTTTTGCCGATGAGTTCGCCACGATCCTGAGCCGCCAG
The DNA here is from genome assembly GCF_900156505.1 of Yoonia rosea. Classification (NCBI taxonomy): domain Bacteria; kingdom Pseudomonadati; phylum Pseudomonadota; class Alphaproteobacteria; order Rhodobacterales; family Paracoccaceae; genus Yoonia; species Yoonia rosea. The sequence continues at coordinate 99,536 of NZ_FTPR01000004.1, forward strand.
TTGGATAGCTGAGATGAGCGCAGGGGTTATGAAATCAGGTGATGACGGGGGCAGACGCCGCCGTCGCAGGTCGCGGCGCGCGCAGCCGATGTCCGAGATTAACGTTACACCTTTTGTGGACGTGATGATGGTGTTGCTGATCATCTTTATGGTGGCCGCGCCGCTTTCGGTTGTTGGTATTCCGGTGGAATTGCCAGAGACGTCAGCGACCGCTTTACCGGGTGATGAAGAAGAGCCGTTGACGGTGACAATCACCAATGATGGCCGCGTGATGATTCAGGAAACCGATACCACCGAGACCGAATTGGTCGCCCGCTTGCAGGCCATTGCCGCAGAGCGCAGCAGCGACAAGATCTTTTTGCGCGCTGACGGGCGCAACGATTGGAACCGTGTGGCCGAGGTGATGGGCTTGTTGAACGCCGGTGGGTTCACGGACATTGGTCTTGTGACCGATATCGCGCCGCCTGCCACAGGCGGCTCTGACGGGTAAATCATGGCAACGCCGGGCACCATCATTTCAGGGATTGGCCATGTCGGGCTGATCGGCTGGCTGATTGTCGGCTGGGGGATGTCGTCTGAACCGTTGCAGATACAGACAATGGATGTCTCGCTGGTGTCCGGTGATCAATTTGAACAGATGCGGGCCCGCACGACGCCGCAGCCGGGGTTGGCTGATCCGGCGGCCCCCGTCCCGCCGGTGATCGAAGAGACCCCGCCGCCACCGCCTGCGCAAGAGCCGATTGTTGAACCAGCCCCGCCGCCTGCGCCGATTGAGCCACCTGCAGCAGAAGCGCCGCCGCCACCGCCGCCGCCTGCGCCGCCGCAGGCCGAAGTTGTGGATGCACCACCCGCAGAGCTTGCGCCGCCCGTCACCCCGCCACCGACACCGGATGTGCAGGTGAGTGACAGGCCGACGCCTCCACAGGCGCCAACTGTCGCCTCGACGATTTCCGCGCCACCTCCGCCTGATGCACGGGTGGATGATGTGGTGCGCGAAGAGGTTGTGCCGGACAACAGCGCCGAGGCCGAGGTTGTGGCCGAAGAGCAAGAGGCAACTGCACCTGAAGAAACGACGACGGCAATTGTGATCGAGGATCTGGCCCCGACCACATCGGTGCGCCCGTCAACACGGCCAAGCCGCCCTGCGCCCCCGCAACAGACCGCGACGGCGGAGCAAGAGCCTGCCCCAACCCAACCGACGCAGACGGAACCAGCCGTACGCGAAGATGACGTCGCAGATGCTTTGGCCGCAGCTTTGGCAAGTGCTGCTGATGCCCCTGCTGTTGCGGCAGGTCCGCCGATGACGGGTTCCGAGCGTGACAGCTTCCGCCTGTCAGTGAACCGTTGTTGGAATGTTGATCCCGGATCGGTTGCGGCACGTGTGACGGTCGAAGTGGGCTTTAGTCTGGATCGCGAAGGCCGCGTGATTGGCAATGAAGTTCGCCTTTTGTCATCTGACGGCGACCAAAGCGCGACCAACACCGCATTTGAGGCTGCGCGCCGTGCGATCCTGCGGTGCCAATCCGGGGGGTATCAGCTTCCCGCAGACAAATACGACCAATGGCAGGACGTTGTGATCACCTTTGATCCCAGCGGGATGCGATTGCGATAGGCAAAGACACGCGTAGGTGAGGTGAAATGGTTTTTTCCCCCTGCCATAATGAAGAGAGACAGTGCAGATTCGGGCAGAGTCCCGATCGGGCAGAGTGAGGCAAAAATGATAAAGCGACTTTTGACAGTTTTGGTGGCCTTGGTCTTGGCAGGGCCGGTGATGGCGCAAAGCGGCCCCTTGCGGCTGACAATTACGGATGGTGTGATTGAGCCGATCACCTTTGCTGTGCCAAGTTTTGAGGCGGAAACACCGGCTGCACAGCAGGCGGCATCGGATATTTCCCGCCTTGTGGTACAGGACCTCGCAGGCACTGGCCTTTTCCGAGAAGTGCCCGCCACGGCCTTTATTTCGCAAATCAGTTCCTTCGTGCAGCCCGTCGCCTTTGCGGACTGGCGCGCGATTAATGCGCAGGCCTTGATTGTCGGGGCTGTCACGGTGAACGGGGATCAGCTGACGGTGAAATTCCGTCTCTATGACGTCTTCTCGGGCCAAGAGTTGGGGCAGGGTCTGCAATTTGCTGGCACGACTGCCGGATGGCGGCGCATGGGGCACAAGGTTGCTGATGCGGTCTATAGCCGGATTACGGGCGAGGGTGGCTATTTTGACAGCCGCGTTGTGTTTGTCTCCGAGGCTGGACCGAAAGATAACCGTCAGAAGCGTCTTGCGATCATGGATTTTGATGGCGCGAACGTCCAGTTCCTGACCGATAGTAGCAGCATCGTGCTTGCCCCGCGGTTCTCGCCAAGTGGCGACCGCGTGCTTTACACAAGTTTCGAAAGCGGTTTTCCGCGGATCAACGTGTTGAACGTGGCCAACGTTGGCCGCCAGCAGTTGCAGACGGCCCCGGGCGAGATGGCCTTTAGCCCGCGTTTTTCCCGTGATGGGCGGCAGGTGATCTATAGTTTGTCGAATGGCGGCAATACCGACATCTACCGCACCGATCTGGCTACGGGTCAGCACGTGCGCCTGACGCAGGCCCCGTCCATCGAAACCGCGCCCAGCCTGTCACCCGATGGCAGCCAGATTGTTTTTGAAAGCGACCGTTCCGGCAACCAGCAGCTTTACATCATGTCCGCCAACGGCGGTGAGGCGCGGCGCATATCCTTTGGTGAGGGGCGTTATGGTACGCCTGTCTGGTCGCCACGTGGTGATCTTGTGGCCTTTACCAAGCAAAACGCAGGGCGGTTTCATATCGGGGTGATGCGCACTGATGGCTCGGAAGAGCGCTTGCTCACCTCGTCATTCCTTGATGAGGGACCAACGTGGTCGCCCAACGGTCGCGTCATTATGTTCAGCCGCGAGACCCAAGGCGCGGGCGGGACATCGTCGATGTATTCGGTGGATATTTCGGGCCGCAATCTCAAAGCCGTGCCTTTACCAAGTGGCGCGTCGGATCCGTCATGGGGGCCGTTGCAGCCGTAACGATGTGTGATTCCCAAGTGGCGAAAGTCGTGCTAGAATGAAAAAAACAGAGCAGTCTATAAACAGGATGAAACCCTATGACACTTTTTAAGACAACGGCGGTTGTTCTCTTGGTGCTGGCAACAGCAGCATGTACCAACCCTGATCGCTTTGGCGCTGGTCGCGATGGCGGCGCCGGTGCCAATGCAGGTCTCGGAGCCGGTATGGCCGGATCGGCAAGCGACCCGACAAGCCCGCTTTTCTTTAACCAGACGATCGGCGACCGTGTTTTGTTCGCGGTGGATACATCCACCATCACACCCGCTGGCCAGACCATTCTGGACGGGCAGGCGCAGTGGCTTCTCACAAACGCCGACTACCGTGCTGTGATCGAAGGCCATGCCGATGAGCAGGGCACACGCGAATATAACCTCGCACTTGGCCAGCGCCGTGCAAATGCGGTGCGTGAATATCTGGTGTCGCGCGGTGTGCCTTCCAACCGTCTGCAAGTGACGAGCTTTGGCAAGGAACGCCCCATTGCGATCTGTTCCGAAGAAAGCTGCTATGCGCAAAACCGTCGGGCCGTCACCGTCCTGTCGTTCTCTGCGATGACAAGCTGATCAAGACCTGAAGGAAGCCCCTATGTTGTACCGTCTCGCTGTTGTCTGCGCATTGCTGATTTCGCCGCTTCCTGCCGTTGCGCAGGAAGAAACCTTGGCCGATATCAGGCAACAGCTGACGGTGCTTTTTGTTGACGTGCAGCGTCTGAAACGCGAATTGTCAACGACAGGGGGGCTTGGAGCGGGCGTTGCGGGAAATACACCACTTGATCGTCTGAATGCGATCGAGGCAGAGTTGCAGCGCCTGACGTCGAACACCGAACAGCTCGAATTTCGGGTGAACAGTATTACGACCGATGCCAACAACCGCATCGGTGATCTGAACTTCCGCCTTTGCGAACTCGAACCGGGCTGTGATATCGGCCAACTTGATGACACACCTTTGGGTGGCGTCGCAGTGCCAGGTGCTGTCGCGGCAGTGACGAACCCGAACACAGGCGGCCCCGCTTTGGCCATTGGTGAGCAAAGCGACATCGAGCGGGCGCAGGAGGCGCTCGCTGCAGGTGACTTTCGCGGCGCCGCTGACCAGCTTGAGACCTTTGTCGCGACCTACCCGGGTAGTCCGCTGACCTCTGATGCGAATTACCTGCGCGGCGAGGCTTTGGAAGGACTGGGTGAAACGACGAATGCAGCACGCGCCTATCTTGAGGCTTTCTCGGGCGATCCGACAGGACTAAAGGCACCCGATGCCTTGTTCAAACTAGGGTCGTCTCTTGGCAAGATCGGGCAAACACAAGATGCCTGCCTGACGCTTGCCGAAGTGAACGTCCGTTTCCCTGGCAACGCGACCGTGCTTGATGCCCAGATGGAAATGCAAGCCTTGGGATGCCAGTAAGCCGCTCTTCGGACAGCGTCGAGGGACGTTTCCAGGCTGCAATCGCGGCATCCTGTCATTCGGATCAACCCGTTGGTCTGGCCGTGTCGGGCGGCGGCGATTCCATCGCACTTATGCAGCTGGCTGCGCGTTTTCGTCCCGCAGATAGGCTCCGTGCGATTTCCATTGATCACGGTCTCCGCCCCGAAGCTAAAGACGAGATCGCTTTGGTGGCCGCACAGGCCATGGCCCTCGGGATTGATCATGCGGTCGTCAACTGGACATGGGACGGCAAAGGCAATCTACAGGCCGCCGCCCGCGAGGGGCGCTGGGCTGCGGTGCGCGACTGGGCGGTGATGCATAATTTGCGCACGGTCTGGTTCGGTCATACCGAGGATGATCAGGTTGAGACGCTCTTGATGCGGTTGGCGCGGGGCTCTGGCATTGATGGTCTCACGGCGATGTATCCGCTGACGCGGCGCGATGGACTGCAAGTGTTCCGTCCGCTTTTGGGCCTGTCGCGCGCCGATCTGCGCGCGTGGTTGACGCAACAGAAAATTACATGGGCCGAGGACCCCAGCAACGAAGACCCACGATTTGACCGCGTGCGCGCGCGCCAGATGTTCGCACAGTTGGAAACCTTGGGAATGACACGCAAGCGGTTGCTGCAAACCGTCGACCACATGCAGGCGGCACATTTATCATTGCAAGAGGCGGCACTTGGCTTTGCAAAGTTGCATGTGCGACAGGATACAGGTGATCTGATCTTGGGGCCCGCCGCACTTGACCTTGCCAAAGCTGATGCACCACGGCGCGTCATGGCTGCGGCCTTTGCTTGGGTCGCCAGCCGCAGCTACCGGCCACGGTTTGAGCAATTGCTGGAAACGGTCGCGCAGGCCCGTAAGGGGGCCACGGTGACTTTGGGCGGTTGTATCATGACACCCGATAAGGGCGGCGCAGTGCGCCTGACGCGTGAAGCGGCAGCAACAAGTGCCGCGGTGCGGTTGCAACACGATGCGGACCTACCTTTGGGCGTATTTTGGGATCAACGCTGGTTTCTTGAGGGACCTGTAGACGACAATTTGTCCTTCAAGGCGCTTGGTTCAGGGATCAAGGACTGCCCCGATTGGCGGGCTGCCGGGCTCCCGCGGACCTCGCTGATGGCTTCGCCCGCGATCTGGCAGGGGGAGCGTCTCGTCGCGGCACCTGTGGCCGGTTTATCGAACGGATGGTCTGCGCGGATTGTCGCGGATTATCATACATCGGCGTTTGCCATTGAAGATTGAGGTTTAACCTCTATTTTAGATGAAACGCTTGTGCGGCGACTCTGTCGTCCCACTTCCCCATTTCAAAGGAGTTTCCCCCTTGGGCAACGCGCGTAACATGGTCTTTTGGGTCGTCCTGTTCCTGATGGTATTGGCCCTTTTCAATCTCTTCAGCAGTCCGCAGGGCGCCACAAACAGTGAGACGCGCAGCTATTCTGCTTTCGTCCAAGCCGTTGAAAGTGGCAGCGTAACAAGCGCCGTCATTGATGGCGAGAATATCCGCTTCACAGAGGCAGGTCGCACCTTTACCACGATCCGTCCGCAAGATGCTGAAGTGACACAGCTTTTGCTGGCCGCTGATGTGCCGGTTGAGGCGCGGAGCCAGGAAACATCGGTGTTCCAGTCATTCCTGCTCAGCCTGCTTCCCTTCCTGCTTTTGATCGGTGTCTGGATCTATTTCATGAACCGTATGCAGGGCGGCGGCAAAGGCGGTGCAATGGGCTTTGGCAAATCGCGCGCGAAATTGCTGACCGAAAAGCATGGCCGCGTCACCTTTGACGATGTCGCCGGCATTGATGAAGCCAAAGAAGAGCTTGAAGAGATCGTTGAGTTCCTGCGGAATCCACAAAAATTCTCGCGTCTTGGCGGTAAAATTCCCAAAGGAGCCTTGCTTGTCGGCCCTCCCGGTACGGGTAAAACGCTGCTTGCACGCGCTATTGCGGGCGAAGCCGGTGTGCCGTTCTTTACGATCTCTGGTTCTGATTTTGTCGAAATGTTTGTTGGTGTGGGTGCATCCCGCGTCCGCGATATGTTCGAGCAGGCGAAGAAAAACGCGCCATGTATCGTGTTCATCGACGAGATTGACGCCGTCGGCCGCGCACGTGGTGTCGGCATCGGTGGTGGCAACGACGAGCGTGAGCAGACGTTGAACCAGCTTCTGGTCGAGATGGACGGGTTTGAGGCCAACGAAGGTGTCATCATCGTCGCTGCGACCAACCGTCGTGACGTGCTTGACCCTGCGCTTTTGCGTCCGGGCCGTTTTGACCGTCAGGTTACGGTACCGAACCCCGATATCAAAGGCCGCGAAAAGATTTTGGGCGTGCACGCGCGTAAAATCCCGCTTGGCCCTGATGTTGATCTGCGCATCATTGCGCGCGGTTCTCCGGGTTTCTCGGGCGCCGATCTGGCGAACCTTGTCAATGAAGCCGCCCTGATGGCGGCGCGTGTGGGCCGCCGTTTTGTGACGATGGTCGATTTCGAAAGCGCCAAGGATAAGGTTATGATGGGCGCCGAGCGCCGGTCTATGGTCATGACTGCCGAGCAGAAGGAAATGACAGCCTATCACGAAGCGGGCCATGCGATTGTCGGGATCACGCTACCGAAGTGCGATCCGGTCTATAAGGCTACCATCATTCCGCGTGGCGGTGCTTTGGGCATGGTGATGAGCCTGCCCGAGATGGACCGCTTGAACATGTTCCGTGATGAATGCCACCAGCGTCTGGCAATGACCATGGCAGGCAAGGCGGCGGAAACCATCAAATACGGTGCCGATCAGGTCAGCAACGGCCCTGCCGGTGACATCCAGCAGGCCAGCCAATTGGCCCGTGCGATGATCCTGCGCTGGGGCATGTCCGATAAGGTGGGCAACATCGACTATTCCGAGGCACATGAAGGGTATTCTGGTAATACCGCTGGTCTGTCCGTATCGGCCAACACCAAAGAGCTGATCGAGGAAGAAGTGCGCAGCTTTATCCAGGCTGGCTATGAGCTTGCGCACAAGATCATCACCGAAAAGAACGAAGAGTTCGAGCGTTTGGCGCAGGGTCTGTTGGAGTATGAGACACTGACCGGTGATGAGATCAAGCGCGTGATGGCAGGTGACCCCCCTCAGGCCAGCAATGACAGCGATGATACGCCGTCTGCCGGCGGGACTCCATCGGTCACGGCGATCCCGAAAACCAAGCCCAAGAAGCCGCGCGCTTCTGATGATGGCGGGATGGAACCGGAACCATCTGCATAAGAATAAAACGCCGCTCCTTACAGAGCGGCGTTTTTCTTTGGTGACTGCCGATTGAAGCCTTCATTTGTCTGCCGTAAGCATAGGCCAACGACAAAGAGGAGCGCATCATGCCTGCATTGGCCCCCACAAAAATCACTGGCAAAGTCGTTTGGATCGGCCATGTGCCCGACCGCGATGCGTCTTTGCGCTCACACGCGGTGCAGACGGCAGAACTGACCTATGCAGGCATACCGGGGGAAGTGCATGGCGGGCTAACACGTCCATCCTGTAGCCGCGTGTTAAGCCAGTATCCGCGCAATACCGAAATCCGCAATGTGCGTCAGCTGTCAGTGGTCTCTGCCGAGGAACTGGCCGAGATTGCTGCAGAGTGTGGGTTGGAAGCGTTGGACCCGGCATTGATTGGCGCGTCTTTGGTGATTGGCGGTATCCCTGATTTTAGCCACTTGCCACCTTCATCGCGACTGCAATTCGCGGATGGGTCCACGATTGTTGTTGATATGCAAAACCGCCCCTGCCATTTGCCTGCCAAGGTGATCAACGCTGATCATCCCGGTGCAGGTGACAAATTCAAAACAGCAGCGAAAGGCAAACGTGGCGTGACGGCTTGGGTTGAACGTGAAGGGCATATCCATCTGGATGACTCCGTCACGCTGCATGTCCCCGACCAACGCGCATGGGCGCCCTAGGTTTCCCATCCGACACAAGCAGATGCGCTGCCGCCGATTCCGGCGGTGATTATGTCGCAATCACAGTGCATAGGATGGCAACCAAGCGCTAGAAGCGATCAGGGACACACACGGCAATTGCCAAGAAATGGGTAAGTTTTTCATGGAATATAAGTCTGACATCGAGATCGCACGCGCCGCGAAAAAGCGCCCAATTCAGGAAATCGGTGCGAAGCTGGGCATTGAGAGCGACGATCTGCTGCCCTACGGCCACGACAAAGCAAAGGTCAGCCAGCGTCTGATTAATGCCGTACAAGACCGCGCCGATGGCAAGCTGATCCTTGTCACCGCGATCAACCCGACCCCGGCGGGTGAAGGTAAGACAACCACGACTGTGGGGTTGGGTGACGGGCTGAACGCAATCGGCAAGAAGGCTGCGGTATGTATCCGCGAAGCCTCGCTTGGGCCCTGTTTTGGCATGAAAGGCGGTGCTGCGGGCGGTGGCTATGCCCAAGTCGTGCCGATGGAAGACATGAACCTGCACTTCACAGGGGATTTCCACGCGATTACGTCGGCGCATAACCTGCTGTCGGCGATGATTGACAACCATATCTACTGGGGCAACGCACTTGAGATCGACATCCGCCGCGTCGTGTGGCGGCGCGTGCTCGACATGAACGACCGCGCTTTGCGTCAGATCACGACGTCTTTGGGCGGCGTGGCCAACGGTTTCCCGCGTGAAGCAGGCTTTGACATTACAGTGGCGTCCGAGGTCATGGCGATCCTGTGCTTGGCCCGCAATCTGGACGATCTGCAAAAGCGGCTGGGCGATATCATCGTGGCCTACCGCCGCGACAGGACACCTGTGTATTGCCGTGACATCAAGGCCGATGGCGCGATGACAGTGTTGTTGAAAGACGCGATGCAGCCGAACCTTGTGCAGACACTGGAAAACAATCCGGCTTTTGTGCACGGCGGGCCTTTTGCCAATATCGCGCATGGCTGCAACTCGGTCACGGCAACAACAACCGCGCTGAAACTGGCGGACTATGTCGTCACAGAGGCAGGTTTCGGTGCCGATCTGGGTGCCGAGAAGTTTATGAACATCAAGTGCCGCAAGGCGGGCATTGCGCCGTCTTGTGTGGTCGTTGTCGCCACGGTGCGCGCGATGAAAATGAACGGTGGTGTCGCCAAGGCCGACCTTGGAACCGAGAATGTCGCGGCGGTCGAGGCAGGCTGTGCGAACCTTGGACGGCACATCGAAAACGTCAAATCCTTTGGCGTACCGGTCGTTGTGGCGATCAACCATTTCGTCACTGACACGGACGCCGAAGTTGAAGCGGTCAAAGCCTACGTCGCAACCCAAGGGTCCGAGGCGATCCTGTGCAAGCACTGGGCGCTGGGATCAGAAGGCACCAAGGACCTTGCCACGCGCGTTGCGCAGATTGCCGACGCCGGTGAAGCGAATTTCGCGCCTATTTATCCCGATGACATGAGCCTGTTCGACAAGATCGACACGATTGCCAAGAAGATCTACCGCGCTGATGGTGTTGTTGTTGATGGCAAGATTCGCGAGCAGTTGAAGGCGTGGGAAGAGCAAGGCTACGGCAACTTGCCGGTCTGTATGGCCAAGACACAATACAGCTTTACCACCGATCCCACCCAGCGTGGCGCACCGACAGGGTTTACCGTACCGGTCCGTGAGGTGCGTTTGAGCGCAGGCGCTGGCTTCATCGTGGCCATCTGCGGTGAGATCATGACCATGCCGGGGCTGCCACGTGTGCCTTCGGCCGAGCAGATCATGCTGAATGATGCAGGCGAGATCGAAGGGCTATTCTAACTGATACGGGCGGGGCCATGCCCCGCCCATTTCCTATCCGACCAACAAAGAGAAGACGTAATGACAGCAACAGTAATTGACGGAAAAGCCTTTGCCGCAAAGGTCCGCGGGCAAGTCGCCGAAGGTGTGGCCAAGCTGAAGGCTGATCATGGCATTACCCCCGGTCTGGCTGTTGTACTGGTGGGCGAAGACCCTGCCAGTCAGGTCTATGTCCGCTCCAAGGGCAAGATGACTGTTGAAGTTGGTATGGAGTCCTTCACGCATCAGTTGGATGTGGATACTTCCGAGGCCGATCTGCTGGCGCTGATTGCGCAGTTGAACGATGATCCTGCCGTGCATGGTATTCTGGTACAATTGCCGCTGCCTGCGCATCTGAACAGTGATCTGGTGATCAATAGTATTGATCCGGCCAAGGACGTTGATGGCTTTCATATCTCGAATGTCGGTCTGTTGGGTACGGGACAGAAAAGCATGGTGCCGTGCACACCATTGGGCAGTCTGATGATGTTGCGTGATCATCACGGGTCGCTTTCGGGAATGAATGCCGTGGTGATTGGCCGCTCGAACATCGTGGGCAAACCGATGGCGCAGCTCTTGCTGAACGACAGTTGCACCGTCACCATCGCTCATAGCCGGACGAAGAACCTGTCCGATGTTGTGCGGCAGGCCGATATTGTAGTGGCCGCTGTGGGGCGTCCGCAGATGGTCACGGGCGACTGGATCAAACCGGGTGCCACAGTGATTGATGTGGGCATCAACCGGATCGATAAGCCCGAAGGCGGCACCCGTCTGGTGGGGGATGCGGATTATGACAGTTGCGCCGCTGTCGCGGGTGCAATTACCCCCGTGCCTGGTGGCGTGGGGCCGATGACGATTGCCTGTCTGCTGGCCAATACGCTGACCGCCTGTTGCCGCGCCAACGGGTTGGCCGAGCCGGAAGGACTGACCGCTTAAACGGGCACAGGAATGGCTTTGTGCCCTGTCATGATCGCGATGATCTGTCCGCTAAAGAGTTTGCGCAAGTCTGCGGCTTGGCTGGAGAGCCCGCCCGTATAAGCGCCATAGGCGGGCATGATCAGCCTGTGCGCATCATAAAGGAACGCCGGCCTGCTGCGCCCTGCAACGCGGTGTTTGGGGTGATAGTGACCTGACACCTCGGCTGTTTCCGCCGTAGCTATATGGCGGAAGATGAGTGTGCCAATAGTCATTTGCGACCGATGTGTTCCGCCAAGGTCAACCGGACCCGGATCGTGATTTCCCTCGATCCACACCCATGATTTGCCTGCCTGCAAACGTGTCAGCCAAAGCCGCGCATCCTCATCAAGGCTGTTGGCGGCATCAAGGTCGTCGAAGCTGTCTCCGAGGCAGATCACCTGTCGGGGTTGGGTCGTGGTGATATCGGTTTCCAGCTTTTGCAAGGTCTCCTGCACCTCGTAAGGGGGCAACATCACGCCGCTGCGCCGCGCGATCCGTTCGGATTTACCAAGATGCAGGTCAGAGACGCAAAGTACTGCGTGTTCAGGCAAATACAGCGCACCCGAGGGCAGGGCGCAGCATCGGGTTCCGCAAAAATCAAAGTTATATGCGTTCATGCTCTGTTCTTGGGGTAAGTCCTACGCGAGTTCAAGCGTCAAAGCGATGACACGCCAGCGGCAGCCATCAGTCGGGCGGCCTCTTCCTCCATCAGGCGTTCCCGGCCCGCGCCCGCAACGGCGATCCGCCCCTGTTCAAGGAACATGGGTAGGGAAAGCGGGGTCACGCGGTCAAGGTTCAGGTGGTCGATGCGACCTGCGGTGCGTGTCAGCATTTCTTCGATCCGGCCAAAATCGACCAGCCCGCGCATGGCCTCTTCGCGGGTGATGCGCAGCATGAGGTGATCGGGATCGTATTTGGACAGGGTGTCATAGAGAATATCGGAGGAAAACGTGGCCTGTCGCCCGCTTTTGCGGGCTTGGGGCAGGTTGCGTTCAATCAGACCGGCAATCGTGGCCGCACCACGGAATGTGCGTTTCATCACCGCATTGCCAGACAACCACGTTTCAAAATCCGCGCGCATATTGTCGGGTTGCAGCAAGGGGTTCGGGTCCGTGACAGGATCAAGGCCCCAGATCAGTGTGGCATAGTCCGTTGAGACAAAACCCATGGGATGCAGGTTCAACTCTTCCATGCGCTGCGTGACAAGCATGCCAAGGGTCTGCATCGCGTTACGACCTGCGAAACCGTAGATGCACAGATGATAGCGGCCTTCGTGCGGGAAGCTTTCCACCAGAATACGGTCCGCCTCGGGCAGTTTTGAGAATTTACGCTGCAGGCCAAGCCATTCAGCGGTATGTGCGGGCAGTTCAGGCCAGTCGGGTTGGTTAAACATGCGCAAAATGCGCTCCGACAGCTGGGTAGAGTTGGCGAATTTCGTGCCCATGAAGGTGGCGATTTTCGGCGTTTTATCAGCGCGGCGCGATACCTCGACTGTCATTTCCTTCAGGTTCTCGTAGCGGACAACTTGTCCGCCGATCAGGAAAGTATCACCGGGGGTCAGGGTGGCAGCGAAAGCCTCTTCGACCTCGCCCAAGGGTTTGTAATTGCCCTTCATGCGCACCTTGAGGGTATCTGTGTCTTGAATGGTTCCGATGTTCATGCGGATACGTAGCGCCGCCCGCGGGTCGCGCAACTGCCAGCGTCCGTCTGCGGTTTGGAGCAGGCGTTTCCATTTGTCATAGGCGCGCAGGGCATAGCCGCCGGTGGCGCAGAAATCGAGACAGTCATCAAAGGCTGCGCGCGACAGATCACGGTAGGCGCCGACAGTCCTGATTTCGCGGTAAAGCGCATCTGCGTCGAAGGGACCGGCGCAAGCGGTGATCAGAATGTGCTGGCACAGCACGTCACGGGGGCCTGCGCCTTTGGGGTCACCGTCAAGATCATGCGCCTTGACGGCCTCAAGTGCGGCGACACATTCGACGACTTCAAAGCGGTTCGCAGGCACCAAAAGCGCCTTGGACGGTGCATTGTAGCGGTGGTTCGCGCGTCCGATGCGCTGGACCAGACGTTTGACGTTCTTGGGTGCGCCAACTTGGATCACCAGATCTACGTCACCCCAGTCGATACCAAGATCAAGCGAACCTGTGCAGACGATGGCGCGCAATTGCCCCGCGACCAATGCGGCCTCAACCCGTTCGCGTTGTTCGCGGGCAAGACTGCCGTGGTGGATGCCGATGGGCAGGTCGTCGGTATTGGCAAGCCAGAGGTTGTGAAAGAAAATCTCGGCCTGGGCGCGGGTGTTGTGAAAGATCAGCGTCGTTTTGTGTTTCTTGACCTCTTCGAGCACGGCAGGGATCGCATATTTCGCGCCGCCGCCTGACCACGGCGGTCTCTCTTGCGTGACCAGCATCGCGATATCCGGATCAGGGCCGGGATCGGCGTTGATGATGTCGCAAGGATCGGGGTGGCGGGCAAGTTGGCGCGCGATGGCGGCCGGATCTTCCACTGTTGCCGAGAGGCCTACCCGCCGCAGGTCAGGGGCAAGGGTTTGCAGGCGGCTGAGGGCGAGCATGAGTTGATCGCCACGTTTGCTCTCGGCCAGTGCATGGATCTCATCGACGATAATACGCTGCAGGCCTTTGAAGATGCGCGGCGCGTCCTCATAGCTCGTGAGCAGGGCGAGAGATTCGGGCGTCGTCAGCAGGATATGGGGCGGGTCGGCGCGTTGGCGGCGTTTTTGGGTGTAAGTTGTATCGCCTGTGCGGTCCTCAATCCGGATGGGCAGACCCATTTCTTCGACAGGGCGGCGCAGGTTGCGTTTGATGTCAGCGGCGAGCGCTTTGAGCGGCGAGACGTAGAGCGTATGCAGACCTTCGTGCGTACCGTCTGCGAGTTCGATCAGGGATGGCAGGAATCCGGCCAGTGTCTTGCCGCCACCCGTGGGTGCGATCAGCATCAAGGCAGGGCTTGCCGCTTGATCAAGCATGGCCTGCTGATGCGGGTGGATGCTCCAGCCGCGGGAGGTGAACCAATCTTGAAAAATGGGGGGCAGGGTAGTCATGCTGCTAAGGTGACGTGCGGGGGTCGTGCGTCAAGACGCACCTTACGTTTTGCACGCTAAGCAATGAAACAGGCCCCCATGCGGGGGCCCATTCCGGGAAATGCTAGTGAACGATATCTTCTTCTTTCACGAACATGTTGGCCCATGCACGGTCAATCAATTCGGGCGACATCTGATATGGGATGCCTTCAAATTCGCAGATCGAAATCATCTGGTCGATCAAAAAGATTGGCTGATAGTTCGCGTAGACGTTGTCGATTTCCGGATAGCGGACGTTCAGCAGATGCACGAGCGTATCCTCGTCCAGCGGCATTTTGCGTTTGCGTGCGACCATGGCAAAAATCTTGAGGAAGTCTTCCTGATTTGGGCCGTCAATCTTGATCTTGTAGAAAATACGGCGAAGGGCCGCCTTATCGAAGATCGCATTCGGGTGGAAGTTGGTCGAGAACACAACGAGCGTATCGAAGGGCACTTCGAACTTTTCACCTGATTGCAGGGCAAGAATATCCTTGTTTTCTTCCAGTGGAACAATCCAGCGGTTCACGAGCGTCTGCGGTGGTTCGGCCTGACGGCCAAGGTCGTCCACGATGAAGATGCCGCCGGTGGATTTCAGCTGCAAAGGCGCCTGATAGGTCCGCGCTGTCGGGTTATAGACGAGGTCAAGCATCGACAGCGACAATTCACCGCCGGTAATCACGGTGGGGCGTTCGCAACGCACATAGCGGGTGTCAAAGCGGCCGGATGTGCGGCGCAGGCTGTTGGGGTCATCCACGTCGTCTTCAGCGGCGCTATGGACGATCGGGTCATAAACGGTGATCACCTGACCAGAATATTCGATCGCGCGCGGCACGTAGATTTTATCGCCCAAAGCGTCACGGATACCGTTCGAGATCGAGGATTTACCGTTACCGGGTGGTCCGTACATCAGGATCGAACGACCGGCGCTAACCGCAGGGCCGAGGTTGGACAACAGGTCTTCCGGCAGAACAAGGTGCCCCATCGCTGTTTGCAACTGGTCGCGGGTCAGTTGGATGTTGCGGATCGACTGGCGCTGGATTTGCTGGCGATAGATATCGAGCGGTACTGGCATCGCGCCATAGTATTCGGACTGGCCAAGTGCATCGAGTGCGCGCGCACGGCCTGCGTCTGTCAGCTGATAGCCCATTTCGTTGCCGCTATTGGCGTTGAGTGTACCAGTCGCCTCTAGCAAAAGCTGGCCCCGTGCCATGTCAACCAGTTCCTGTGTGACAGGTATTGGCAGGCAGATGGCACGGCTGATCGCCGACACCAGATCAAGGTTCATGCGGAACATCGTCTTGATCAAGATGTCGCGCATCATGGCCATTGGCAAAAGCATGGCTTCGAGGCTGCGCGGCGCCGGGGGCGCCATTACACCGTTTGTTTGAACATTCATATCAGGTCCCGCCCATCAAAATCACATCCTGGCCGCAGACTCAGCGGCAGTTGCCGAGGAGTGTAGTGGAAACTATGGCAAAATAGTGAATAAACATGTGCCTGTCCAAGGCATTGCAAAAGTTATCAGCGATAAACGGCAACAAGTCCCAGATATAGTACAAGCGTCATGCTTAACGGGAAGCCTTTGGGGAAGTACCGGCCAGCGTTCCAGCTTTTCCACTCTGCTACGGGCCGTTTCAGCGGTGTAAGCCGAAACAGCGTGTGTACAAACAGGGCCGCAAGCAGGCTTGCGGCGAAAACACGCAAAATCATTTCGAGATCTGACATGACAAAGAAGGGGGCCATCGCGGCGATGAGTTTGGCGTCTCCGCCGCCCATGACACGCAAGGCCCAAAGCGCCATACAGACCACCAGCGCGATGGGAAAATGCAGCCATTGCCACAGATACGTTTCCCATCCAAAGGCAAAAGGCCCGAGCACCGCATAGACGACAAGCATGACAGCCACCGTTTTATTGGTGATCTTCATGTCGCGCATGTCGTTCCATGAAATGAACAACGCCAGCGGAATGACGGCCGGAAGAAACCAGTAGGCTGCGTAGGCTGTCATTCCTGATTGCGCCTAGTTGGACGTGTTGTTTTCAAGAGCTTCCAACGCACGCGTCGCTTCCTCAAAATGTTGTGGATGCGTATTGATCGCGTCATTCAGCAACGATTTGCCGATTGTGATGTCGTTTTGCTTGATCGCGGCAAGCGCCATCGTGTGCATCAGTTGGGCCCGCTCGATCTGGGTCATCGGGATGACAGGGATGGAATAGTTGCGCTGTGCACCGCGTGCCAGAACCAGGTTATTCTTGGCTGTGAACATATTGCTGTTAAAGCGCAGCGCATCTCCAAAGAGGCGTTCTGCTGCGGCATAATCGCCCCGTGTCAGCTTGGAGAAACCCCAGTTGTTGTAAACTGTCGCGGGGCGTGTCGTCAGGCCGACAGCTGTTTCATAGAAACTGTCCGCCTTGTCCCACTGCTGACGACTGTCGGCGACCATCGCCTCAAGTCGGTAACGCTGGAATGTCTCATATGTGGGGGGCACGGTATTGAGCGTCGCCGCCGCTTCGTCCCACTGATTTGCGCGGATGAATGCATCGGCCAGTTCAACGCGGTCGGTGTTCGTCGCATCTTCGTTTGCGACAACAGCCTGCCATGCTGTGATCGCCTCAGCTGGTCGCTTGGCGCGGATCAGTGACTTTGCCAAGCCGCGCTGCAGGTCGATCCGCCCGGGGTCATTGGCATTGGCGTTGGCGAAGTATCGCACGGCCTCATCGGGGTCTCCGACTGTTAGCATCACATCGTTGAGGTTGGTTTCGTCGACTACATTGATATCTTGCATGGCACGTTCGACCTGTGCCTCGCCTGATTGTTCACAAGCGGCCAACCCGACGGTTGCCGCAAAAAGCGTCAGTATAATTGGGTGGCGCATGTTTCTGCGTCCTCTTGCTGCTCTTGCCTATAGTGGTTCCGACATCAATACAAAATCACCTGCACCGCGCCGGATCAGATTAAAGTTCTGATATTCTTGTTCGTCATTATTGATCGGATTTTCTAATTTTGCGAGCGCTAAGCGCAAATTGTCGCGGATTTCGTCCGAATTTCCGTTATCCGCGGCAAATGCGCGACGGAAAACCTCGCTTGCCTCACTGACATTGCCCCTTTCCATCAAGATGACGCCAAGATTATTCCAGGCGGGGGGGAATGTCGGGTCTTCCTCGACGGCGCGGCGGAGCCAACGTTCGGCCTGTCCCAAACGCCCCAGATTGAGGTTGGCCGAACCGATAGCGGACATCGTATCAACATTCAGGCCCTGCTGTGCGGCCGCGCGGTTATAGGCTTTCAGGGCCAATTCATACTCACCTGCGGCCATCAGGCGGTGACCAACGATCAGGCCGTCGGCACTCTCACCGCGGGCAACGCCGGGCGCAAAGACGCCATCCGGAGAACGATTAAGGCCGCCTGTCGCGCAGGCGGCCAAGAAGAACATGACAAGGCTAATACCAAGCGGCCGTAGCTTCATGGTGGATTAGCCTCCCAGGTTGACGGCAATCGCATAGATTGAGGGGCCAATCAGCATTGCCATCAGTGGCGGTACCGTCAGCATCATGGTTGCAAGCGTCATTTTCGTCGGCAGCTTGTTCGCCTTCTCCTCGGCGCGCATCACGCGTTTGTCGCGCATCTCTGCGGAATAAACCCGCAGCGCGTCGGCAATGGACGTACCAAATTGCGAAGACTGCACCAGCACAGTGACAAAGCTGGCAATATCCGGAACACCACAACGATCTGACATATCCTTGAGAACCGTATTTTTGTCTTTACCGGCTTTGGCCTCTTGGCTGACGATTTCGAATTCATCAGCGAGATCAGGAAAGCCGGATTTCAGCTCGCGTGCGACACGGATGATGGACTGATCCAAAGACTGACCGGCCTCGACGCAGACCAGCATCATATCAAGACTGTCAGGGAACGCGTTGATGATTGCTTCCTGACGCATTTGCTGGCGACGTGTCACCCAGTATTTTGGCATGACGTAACCAAAACCACCAGGAATCAGGATCCACATCGCGAGTTGCTGGGTCGTGGCCTCGACACCTGTTGTCATTTGAAAGAGAGTGTATGCGCCGCCGCATAGAAGGCCAAAGATACCCAATGCGAATTGTAGAAAGTTGTAAATCCGCACCGAGTTCTTGCCACGGTAACCGGCCTGCATCAATTTTAGTTTGATTGCAGAGTATTCGTCGGCGTTCTGCGGTTCGAGAAAGTTCGCGTATTTCTCGAGTTTGTCCTTGCCGGAGGCGGAGCGCAGCTGCTTGCCTTTACCCTTTTTCCCGGCATCAGCTGAAGTATTTGCCGCTTTGATCCGGTCAAGCGGGTCAACTTCGCGCTTCAGCAACACTGGCAGTGTCACCAAAATAAGAAAGACGCCGAGCAAACCGACGATCATCAAAGGACCGTAGGGCCCCAGCTGATCGATGATCATTGTTTGGATATTTTCCATCTGGTCCCCCTCAAACTTTAATATCGACCAATGCCCGCATCACAATGAGGTTCACCACGAGGAATGCAACCACGATCAGAACAGCTGGAATGAAAAGCGGGCTTGTCATAACTTCATCGTAATAATCCGGTTTGACAAGATTGATACCGAGCAATGCCAAAACCGGGAATGCGGACAGCAAATTACCGGACCATTTCGCCTCAGCCGTGATCGCCGCAACGCGACGGAAAAGGCGAAACCGTGCGCGGATCACCTTCGCCAGACCGTCCAGAATTTCGGCAAGGTTACCACCGGACGTTTGCTGAATCGTCACGGCAACCGCCAGAAAGCGCATATCCTGATTGTCGAGCCGTTCCGCCATTGCCTTGAGGGTTTCCCCCATATCGCGGCCGTAGGCGGCCTCGTCAGAGATCATGCCCATTTCCGTGCCCAAGGGGTCAGGTATTTCGCGTGCAACGATGGCGACGGCGGATGAGAACGGGTGACCCACGCGCAGCGAACGCACCATCAATTCCACCGCTTCCGGCAGCTGTTCAGCAAGCATACTCATCCGCTTTTTGGCTTTGCCGTTTACCCAGACATAGACGCTCCCGATCCCCATAAGAACCGCAACGAGTGCGCGGATCGGGACACCAACGGCCGTAAGTGCCGTCAAAAGGGCAAAGGAAACACCGCTCAGCACAACCATCAACAGCATCAGTTGCACCGGTGTGAATGCAATATTTGCCTTTTGCGCGCGGTCAGCCAGCAAAGAGTAAACGGGAATACTCTGTGACTTCATATGCTGGGTCATCTCCTTGCGGAGTTGATCCAGAACCTGTTCGCGACTTCCGCCTTTGTCGAGCATATCCAGACGGCGGTTGACCTTGCCGTCCATGCTTATCGACTTGCCAAAGATGACAAGATAGGCACCCTGAACAAGTGCCAGAACGGCAACAAAGATCAGAACGTAGATAAGTGGTTCGACTGAAATCATGTCGTTTACTCCGCGACCATCGGTTCAAAGATGGCAGGTGGAAGGTCATAACCCCAAAGCTTGAAGCGCTCAGAGAAGTGGCTGCGCACACCGGTTGCCGTGAAGTGACCGATGATTTTGTTGTCAGGGGTCAGACCAACGCGCTGATACCGGAAAATTTCCTGCATCGAGATGACATCACCTTCCATACCGGTGATTTCGGTGATGGATGTCATGCGACGCGAACCATCCTGCAGGCGAGACGCCTGCACGATAAGGTTCACAGCCGAAGAAATCTGGCTGCGCATCGCTTTGATCGGCATTTCAATACCGGCCATCGCGATCATATTTTCCAGACGTGACACACCATCACGCGCACTGTTGGCGTGGATCGTTGTCATGGATCCGTCGTGGCCGGTGTTCATCGCCTGCAACATGTCGATCACTTCTTCGCCACGCGTCTCACCTACGATGATGCGGTCAGGACGCATCCGCAGGGCGTTTTTCAGACAGTCCCGCTGGGAAACACCGCCTTTGCCCTCCACGTTGGGCGGACGGCTTTCCATGCGGCCCACGTGCGTTTGCTGCAGCTGAAGTTCCGCTGTATCCTCGATTGTCAAAATACGTTCGGCGTCGTCGATAAAGCCGGAAAGTGCGTTAAGCGTTGTGGTTTTGCCGGAACCTGTACCGCCGGAAACGATGATATTGAGGCGGGTGGACACCGCCGCCTGAAGGTAGGCGGCCATTTCTTCCGTAAAGGCGCCAAACTTGACAAGCTCTTCGATGCCAAGCTTGTCCTTCTTGAACTTACGAATGGAAACAAGCGAGCCGTCCACCGCAATAGGCGGCACCATTGCGTTGAAACGCGAGCCATCGGCAAGTCGGGCGTCAACATATGGGTTGGATTCATCAACACGGCGACCAACCGCAGACACGATCTTGTCGATAATCCGCAACAGGTGCCGTTCGTCCTTGAAGGTAATGTCCGTTAGTTCCAGACGTCCGTCACGTTCCACAAAGATCTGTTGCGGGCCGTTGACCAGAATATCGTTCACGGTCTCGTCTTTGAGCAGCGTCTCCAGCGGACCAAGGCCGGTCACCTCGAAGAAAAGATCCTGACTCAGGGTCTGGCGCTCATCGCGGTTCAGGACGATACCCATATCTTCAAGGGTCTCGTTCGCGATTGCGTTAATTTCCGAGCGCAGCTCCTGTTCTGAGGCGGTTTCAAGCGCTGCAAGGTTCAGGTTGTCCAGCAGGGCCTTGTGCAGCTCCAGCTTGATTTCGCCCAAACGTTCCTTGCGACGCTTTTCCTTGTCCATCGGGGCCACTTCGCCCGGACGGCGTGCCTGGGTTGTTTTGTGAAGTGGCTTGCGCCCGTCATCTGGCTTTGCGGCAGCAATAGCGGCTACGTCAACTTTGGAAGGTGCCGCAGGTGCGACCGCGCCGGCATCTTTTGGTAGATTTGGCTTTTTGTATTTTGAAAACATCGTTTTACCTCTCAAGCATTCGCTTCGGCTGTATCTGCTTGGTTGACATCATGGATCGACTTCGCGAGCTTCATAATTTCTTTGCGCAAGGCATTCTTTGGGACGGTGTCCGCCATGGGGGCGCCGTGGTCGGCCGCCTGCACGACTGGTTTGCCGCCATCGGGCAGTTGGACTTCGATGGAAATACCAAGGTTGTCTGACAGGCGCTTCACACGGCTTTTCCCGTTCATGTCGGTAAATCCAGGCGCACGGTTCAGCAAAAAACGTATTTTCTCAAACGGCAGATCTTCGGATTGTAGCGCACGCTTGAGACGCAGTGTATTCTGCGCTGAACGCATATCAAGCTCAATCATCGCGAAATAGACATGTGCCATTTCAAGTACGGTCTGGGACCATTCCACCATCGTTGAAGGCATATCAATGATGACATAGTCAAAGTTGCTGGCGGCCATCTGGATCACGCGCGTGATGTCATCCGGTGTGATCATATCAAGCGGAATCATGTCCATCGGGGCGGTCAGCACATGCAGCTTGTCACCATAGGTCAGAGTCGCCTGCATGAAGGCCTCCGCATCCATCGATGCTGTGTCAGTCAGCAATTCGAGAACGGTTTCGCGGCGTGGCAGGTCAAGATATGTCGAGGCCGAGCCAAACTGAAAGTCGAGGTCGATCAGGCAGACCTTTGGCGGGTCTTTCTTGTCAATGATTGCCAGTTCCCATGCAAGATTGACGGCCAACATGGTAGCGCCGGTCCCCCCTGCAAGTCCGTGAATCGGAATGATAACCCCCGAACGGTCGCCACTCACCTTAAACCCTTTTTCACCGCTCTGCGGCGCAGGCGTTTCCTGTTTGGTCAAAACGCGTTCAATTGCACGCGCCAGTTCATTCTCAGGAAGAGGGTAGGGGACAAATTCGTCTCCGCCTTCGCGCAAAAGCTGGTGCAGCGCGGTGGGGCTCACATCTTCTGCGATAAGGATCACTTTCACCGAAGCCGCTTTGGCGGAAGCTATAACTTCGGAGATGGTTGCAAGATTATCTTCGTCCTCGGCATCCATAGCGAGTGTGACAAACTGCAGACCGCGTGCATCCGGTTGTCCAAGGAATGCAATGGCATCCTCAAAGCTCAGGTCACCCCATGCATCGCCCAATGCTGCTTCCATGTCTTCGATCAAAAGATCAAAGTTCTGCACGTCACGGCTTATCGTGCACGCCACGATCTGTGGCGGGTCGCTTTGGACAACTGGGCTTGTACTCATCTTCTTGATGTCCCCATCACTTAATTCCACTCAAAATCACCAGCCAGTAGTAAGACTCACCTACTATACTGGCCAGGTTTGCCTAAACCATGGCAATAAAACCAACTCATGGTCCAATCGTTACTGGGAAATTTGTCGATAATAGGACCAAATCATCTCGACTGTGCAGATATTTGCGACGATTTGCAATTCCTTGGTCAAATGTTGACGCCGGATAAAGAATCCGGCGTCAACGAAGCGCGAAAGCGCGTCTTTTTATAGGCCGTCTGCCACAGTCTCGGTTTCCGGAGCAGCACTTGCAACATATTCGCGGAAGATAAGCGCGGCGTATTTACCGTTCAGCAGCATTGGATCGTTCTCAACGAATCCTGTCACCTCTGTGACCGTGCGGCGGTTGCGACGCTCGCGTCCCTCGGTCACAACAAGCGGCTGTGTTTCGCCGAAGGAAACGACTGCTTCCAGTCGGCTACGATCGATCCCTTGTGACGCCAGGAACGACACAACTGTTTGCGCACGGCGCAACCCGAGTGAACGGTTATAGCCTTGGCTACCAACAAGGTCAGTATGGCCGTAGACTTTGAAGCGCACTTCTGGGAACTGACGGATCCAGTCTGCCTGTCTCACCAGTGTTGCACGCGCATCGGCGTCCAGAACTGTGGAGTTGAAGGCAAAGTTTACCGTTGTGTTCACATCGGCTGCAAAACGACGCGCAAGATTGATCGTGTAATCCTGTGCACCTGTCTGAACCAGACGGTTGTTCATTGTGGCTTCGCCAAAATCACCAGAGTCGATCGTTGACCCTGCCTCAGTAAAGAACGAAGCGGATGCGATTTGCCTGTCAGCGGATGAGCAGGCGCTCAGTGTTGCGGCCGCGATGGCTGCTGTCATTATGTATTTCATCGACTTACGCTCCAATCATTCGTCAAGGACATAGCCGTAGGACCCGCTAAAGTCCTGGCGTGCCACTTCGCCTGCACCACCTGTTGATGGACCACCTGTCCGGGCCACTTGGCCGAAAAGGAATAGCCCTTGTTCGGTGGGTGGGCGCACACGATCCGTTGGCAACGCCAACGCTTCGCCCCGTGTCGGTGACACAAGATGTGGCGTCACAATAATCACCAGTTCTGTCTGGCGACGTGAGAATTCAGCGCTTCTGAACAGTGCACCAAGGACAGGGATATCCCCGACCCATGGCACCTGACCATTCAAGTCGTTGAAGTCATCTGAGAGCAATCCGGCGATTGCGAAGCTTTCGCCATCACGCATCTCAACTGTGGTCGATGTTTCGCGACGGCTGAAAGCATCGACAGAGAAGCCGTTTGCCTGAAAGCCGCTGGAAGGGTCGATCGCAGATACGGCTGCGCTGAGTTCCAGGTTGATGATGTCACCATCAATCACACGAGGAATAAAGCTAAGCTCGACACCAAACGGTTTATATTCAACCGTGATCGTTCCACCGTCGTTCGAAGATGGTACCGGATACTCGCCACCGGCAAGGAAAGTTGCTTCCTGACCGCTGAGCGCTGTCAGGTTTGGCTCTGCCAAAGACCGTACAACACCGCGTGTTTCCAGCGCTTCAAGCAAGATGCCTACTTCGAGGCTACCTGCACCAAAGCCAAAGACGAAAGCGCCGTTGTTGGAGTTTGAAGTGGGAACAGAGTTGCTAAGGGCTCCGTTGATCGCACCTTGCCCGACAGTGCGGTTTGTACCGCCCGTGATGCCGACATCGTCACCGAATCCAAGACCGGACAGTGCAAGCGACGACGACAGTGCTTTACTGACGGAACGCTGCATTTCTGCGAAACGAACTTTCAGCATCACCTGCTGTGTGCCACCGACTGTCATCAGGTTTGAGACGCGATCGGGAGCGTAGCGTTCTGCAAGGTCCAGTGCCCGATCAAGACGTGCGATCGAGCTTACTGTGCCGGACAGTACGATACCGTTGTTTGCGGTACGGACTTCAATGTTTTCGCCGGGCAGAATCTGCGTCAGACGCTCTTTGAATTCTGCCATGTCAGGGGAAACATGCACTTCGACGTTCGTAATCAGACGCCCGTTCTCACCCAGAAGGGTCAGGGTTGTGCGGCCGGGTTCTTTACCCAGAACGTAGATTGTGCGGTCCGACAAAGACGAGATATCCGCGATGCCGGGGTTCGCAATCGAAAGTTCGGTGAAGGGCACGTCGCTCTCCACAACAACGGCCCGACTCATCGGAACGCTTAGTGCACTGGATGCCGCGCCGCGCAGAACGCGCAACGTTTCGGCCGGTGCGATACTTGGTGCTGCCGCAGTAAGCGACAACGTTAAGCCAGCAATAGCTGCCTTTAAGAATTTGTCATATTTCATAAGTGACCTGCCTCTCCGATCACGCCTCGTTTTAACGGGTCTTCCCGCCCATGATCTCCTGACCATGAGGCAGAACCATATTTATTGCAAGAATCAAGGTGTTGGAGGGCAGAGCGAATGTGGATTAAACGCAACACTTGCTAGGCAGTGTGTATATTGATGCGCCCCACACAAGATTTAGCGGGGCGCAAGAAGGATATCGCTAATTCAGCGCATTGGCCAAATCAGTTGGCGCATTCGACTTCGACTTGAATGCGTTCGGTGCCGTTGCGCTGGGTGACGAAGCAGCGTTCTTCCTCGACAACCTCTGGCTCTGGTGCACGTACTTCTTCCACAATTCCAAGGACATCACGGATGTTGGTTTCAATCGTGGTATCGCCTGCCTCAAGATCGTCACGGCCGACGGGTGTGAGTGACAGTGACCCTGCGGCCTGAAGCACTTGCAGATCTGCAAAATCTTCTTGCGATACTTGAAGAATAACGCCAGCGCCTCTGCCGCGCGCATCAGCTTCACCCATAGAAATAATCTCAAGCCGACTTTTCACCAAGCGCGAAATGTTTTGTCCGCGATCCACGCGACCAACCCAATAAAGGTCAATCCGATCTGAAGTTCGCAGATCGCCTGCAAATGCCTCGGTCATGCTATTTGGCAGCGGAAAGGCCCGCATGCCGGGATCAAGCAGCGCGGTAATGCCTTGGGGCGCACCTGCTTCTGTCACTTTCGCGTTCAAGATCGGTTCATTCGCCTGCATGGGGATGCGGACCACGCGCGGCACGTTTAGACCTTGGGGAAACAGCTCTTCTTCGGTTGCAAACACGCCATCGGGCAAATAATCGCGCGCATACTTGATGACTTTGACATCATCTACTGTCAGCAGGTCACCATATGTCAGCGACCGCGAAGGCGCATATATATCCACAGTGCGGATGGCTGTTGCAGACCGCTGCCGCTCACGCTCCAATTGGGACGCCTGCGTTTCCATATACTGGTTCACCATATAAACGGCAAAACCGGCAAGACCCATCCCGATCAACAGAACTAATCCAAAAAGAGCACGCATATCTTCACCTCTAGCTTCCGGGCCATCATGATGGATGGCGCACTTAATCTCTCTCTGCCGCCGCAGGTCACGCTTTTCAAGTAACCTAAGAGCATATCTATATTATGTCGCCAAACAGTCACTGTACCAGACATTGTGGAGATAGATAATACAAGAGAGTGAGGTGACTACAATGCGCGTTTCTGATGCACGCGCCAAACTCGTGCGCGCCCTAATCCGATTAATGTGCGACGATCAACCAGTATATGAACGCATACGACGTTAAAGATAGAATTAATTCTAGATCATGAACTGCATCCGCTTATGGGACGCAACAATCTAAATATCGGCCGACGCCGTTTTGCATTAATCGCAGGCAGAGTGAATGCACTGTTCTCGCATTTTCGCCGATGTATCATTGGCAAGATCTTCAGCACTGCCGCTGAAAGCATTAACAACAGTAAAGCCCAGCAAACAAATAGCCGCTGTGAGCACCACGAAATCAACGGTGATCGCACCGTCCTCGTCGTTCAGAAAGTTTTGGAACTTCTTCATGATTGCTCGGGCCTCCGGCTTCAAATTGAACCTAAAGTAATTGTCGCAAGACAACGTCTTTTATGACGTTCGCGATGCCTTCCCGAAATCACAACGTGTACATGGTTTTACGTGCAATCAGGGCTTTCGGGGCGATGTCGCGCCGCCTTTGAGTGGGCGCGACATCAAGCTTTTGGTCTTGGGCGCATGGCGCCCCAAGACAGCTAACGCTTATTGGTTCAGCTCGTCGCCTTGTGTATCGAGCTGTGTCTCAATGTCGTTTGCCAGATCCTGTGCGCCTGAGCTGATTGCGCCGCCTACTGCGAGGCCCAGAACAACGATTGCCGCTGTCAGAACAACGAAGTCAACTGTGACAGCACCGTCTTCGTCATTACGGAAGTTTTTAATAAAGTTAAGCATTGTAATCCCTCCTCAGGGTATTTGCAGATTTAGTTTTGTTCCGCGTCGGCATCTGGCTTACAAGATAAGCTAACGCGAGCACCGCCTTGGATAAGCAGATATAGCCATCTGAATGGGGCAGCACTTTGGCATCAATCAGTTTTTTTCGCATCAGAGCGGAAAATTCACGGAGGAACTTGTAAGTGGCTGTTTTTAAATGAAAGAAATATTCACCTTCCGTTCATCTTCGCGGAAATTCGTTGCGCCAAAGTTGCCAATTATGCTGAAACCAGTTCGATTGTTCTCAAAGTTCTGGCTTTTCGGCGACTTTCTGCCATCTTTAAATGAACAAAAAGCCGAGAGCAGGTCTGAAAATGAGTCGTAAATTAACGAGCTTAGCGCTGATCAGCGCGATTCTCGCCTCAGCCCCTGTGTTTGCCGAGGTTGAGCGTCTCTTGCCGGATTTCACGTTCAAGCGTGTTCCGGTGCCGAGTGCTGGTACAACGAGTCGCATCACCGTTCAGATTGACCCAAACGCACCCCGCCTCGGACCAGTTTATGCCGACCCAGAGCCAGAACCGGTTGCGGCCGCTGGCGCTATTGCGGTGCCGCAGCCGTCGGGGCTTGAATGGTTCTGGACCACAGTCCCGACCGATATTGGCGCGCAGGGGGCGGTCCGGTTCCAAAAAGCAATCGCGCAACTGAATGATCCTCCAGAGGGGCAGGGTGTCCCCTCTCCGCGATTGCAGTCATTGCAGAATATCGCCACAGCGCATGGACGTAGCATCTTGATCGAGACTGTCGGCACTTCCGTGTCGCCTGCATTGGTCCTTGCTGTGATCTCGGTCGAAAGTGCGGGACGCACTGACGCTGTGAGTTCAGCCGGAGCAACCGGTCTGATGCAGTTGATGCCCGATACAGCAACGCGGTTTGGTGTGAATGACAGTACGGATGCTGCACAAAACATCAAAGGTGGCGTGGCTTATCTCGAGTGGTTGCTTGACCACTTCGAGAATGACGCTTTGCTGGCACTGTCGGGTTATAATGCCGGAGAAGGCAACGTGCGCCGCTATGAGGGTGTGCCGCCGTTTTCGGAAACGCGGGCCTATGTGCCCAAGGTGCTGGCGGCGTGGCAGGTTGCCAAAGGTCTGTGTCAGACGCCGCCTGAACTTATTACAGATGCTTGCGTATTCAATGTGAACGGCATTTAGACCGAAAACACATCGGACCATTCTGGGTGTTTGCGCCGCTGTGCGTTCACGAAGGGACACAGAGGCAGGATCTGGAAACCTTTGCTGCGCGCATCCGCAACAAATTCGCGCAACAGCATAAGTCCCACGCCTTCGCCCTCATGACCGCTTGCTACCTCTGTGTGGTCAGCAATCACCTGCTTGGACGACACCACAGAATAGGTCAGTTCGCTTTTTCCCGATCCATGCACGATATAATAGCGGCCTTTGTTGCCATTCTCTTCGTGCATGACCGAAAGGTCAGACAATCACCGCCTCGGTTGCGGCGCGCAGTTCGTCTTCGGTCACGCCATCAGCAATTTCGACAATCTTCAGTCCACCCTCGACAACATCCAGCACACCGAGATTGGTGATAATGCGGTCAACAACGCCTTTGCCTGTCAATGGCAGCGTGCATGCCTTGAGGACTTTGCTTTCGCCATGCTTGTTTGTGTGATCCATCACCACAACCACGCGGCCAACGCCTGCGACCAGATCCATCGCTCCGCCCATACCCTTCACCAGCTTGCCGGGGATCATCCAGTTGGCCAGATCACCGTTCTCGGCAACTTCCATTGCGCCCAGGATCGCCATGGCGATCTTGCCGCCACGGATCATGCCAAAGGACTGCGCGCTGTCAAAATACGCGGTTTGCGGCAGTTCGGTGATCGTTTGCTTGCCCGCATTGATCAGGTCTGCGTCCTCGGTGCCTTCGATCGGGAAAGGCCCCATGCCCAGCATCCCGTTTTCGGACTGCAGGGTCACTTCGATCCCTTCGGGGATGTAGTTAGAAACCAGCGTCGGGATGCCGATCCCGAGGTTCACATACCAGCCGTCTTGCAGTTCCTGTGCGGCGCGCGCGGCCATCTGATTACGGTCCCACATGTTATGCGCTCCTCACTGTGCGTTGCTCGATCCGCTTTTCGTGATCCCCTTGGATCAAACGGTGGACATAGATGCCTGGCAAATGAATGCTATCGGGATCAAGGCTCCCTGTCGGGACGATTTCTTCCACCTCGACCACACAGACCTTGCCGCACATCGCGGCGGGCGGGTTGAAATTGCGGGCGGTCTTGCGGAACACAAGGTTGCCGGTTGCATCGGCTTTCCACGCTTTCACAATCGCCAGATCGGCAAAGATGCCCTCTTCGAGGATATAGGTTTCGCCGTTGAAATCCTTGTGTTCTTTTCCCTCGGCAATCACGGTGCCTACGCCGGTCTTGGTATAGAAACCCGGAATACCGCAGCCGCCTGCGCGCATGCGCTCGGCCAATGTGCCTTGGGGGTTGAACTCCAGCTCGAGCTCGCCCGACAGGTACTGACGCATGAATTCGGCGTTTTCACCAACATAAGAGCTGATCATCTTTTTGACCTGACTGGTTTGCAGCAAAATGCCGATACCGAAGTCGTCAACGCCGGCATTGTTGGACGCGAAAGTCAGGTCCTTGGTGCCTGCATCGCGGATCGCGCTCAACAAGAGCTCGGGGATGCCGCAAAGGCCAAAACCGCCCGCAGCGATAAACATGCCATCGTGCAAAAGCCCATCAAGAGCTGCGGCCGCGTTAGGGTAGATCTTTTTCATTGACGAACTCTCCGGCGTGATTTGCACAAGTTGTGCCGCCCAACACCGGGAGAGTCAATAAATTGCCGCGACGCAGAATTGCCGTCAGCCGGCTTTCTTGGCCGCCGGTTTCTTTTTGGTGGCAGCGGTCTTCTTGGCGGGGGCTTTTTTGCGGGCCGGTTTCTTTTTGCCGGCCTTCTCTGCGCGCTCGTCAATCAGATGCACTGCCTGCGCCAGCGTCAGTTCGGACGGTTCAACCGTGTCAGGGATCGTCGCGTTGATTTTTTCCCATTTCACGTAAGGTCCGTATTTGCCGTCATAAATATTGACCGGACCGCCTGCTTCGGGGTGTTCGCCCAATTCACGGATCGGCACAGCAGCTTTGCCACGTGCGCCACGTGACGCCACTTTTTCCGCCAAAAGCTGCACCGCACGGTTCATCCCCACGGTCCAGACGTCATCAATGCTCTCGAGGTTGGCGTTGGTCCCACCGCGATGCGATGTGCTTTCCGCGTGCTTCAGGTACGGTCCGTAGCGTCCGATATTGGCCCAGACCGGAATCCCGTCTTCGGGGTGCGGGCCGAGTTCGCGCGGCAGCGACAGCAACATCAGTGCCTGATCCAGTGTCACGTCCTCTGGCTCCCACTCTGCCGGGATACCCTGTCGGGGCGGTTTTTTGTTCTCTTCGGTCACTTCACCGCGTTGGGCGTAGGGGCCAAAGCGGCCTTTGAAGATGCGGATTTCGTCGCCGTCATCCGTGCCAAGCAGTTTACCTTCAGGCGGAATAGCAGAGGCCTCAGCCTCGGGGTTAGGCGGACCGAAAGGCCGCGTATAACGACATTCGGGATAGTTCGAGCAGCCGATGAACGCGCCACCGGACCGCGCTGTCCGCATCGACAGACGCCCGGCCCCACAGTTGGGGCAAAGGCGCGGATCACTTCCGTCCTCGGTCGGCGGGAACAGATGGGGTTCCAGCACCTCGTTGATTTTTTCCAATACTTCCGTAATGCGCAAATCCGCAGTTTCGGCGATGGCGGCAGAGAAATCGCGCCAGAACTGGGCCAGCACCTTTTTATAGTCAGCTGCGCCTGCGCTGACCTCATCAAGCTGGTTTTCCAGATCGGCGGTGAAATCATAGCCGATGTATTTTCGGAAATAATTCGTCAGAAAGGCCGTCACCAAACGCCCTTTATCCTGTGGAATCAAGCGGTTCTTGTCTTTCTCGACATAGCCGCGATCCTGAATCGTTGTCACGATCGAGGCATAGGTCGACGGGCGGCCGATCCCCAATTCTTCCATGCGCTTGACCAGCGTCGCTTCGGTATAGCGGGGCGGTGGCTGTGTGAAGTGTTGTTCCGGATCAACCGACTTTTTCTCGGCCTTTTCGCCAGCGCTCAGTTGTGGAAGACGCTTGTCGTCATCATCGACAACCGTATCGTCCTTTCCTTCCTCATAGATCGCGATGAAACCGTCAAAGACCATCACTTGCCCGTTCGCGCGCAATACAACCTGCTCATCGGCGCTGGTAATATCAACGACAGTGCGTTCCAGACGGGCGGCGGCCATCTGGCTGGCCATCGTGCGTTTGTAGATCAGGTCGTAGAGTTTGCGCTGATCGGCGTCGGCGATTTTTGCATCTTCGGTGCTGACCGACATTTCGGTCGGGCGGATACACTCGTGTGCTTCCTGCGCGTTCTTGGCTTTGTTTTTGTAGATCCGGGGCTGGTCGGGGAGATATTTTTCGCCGAATTTGGCCTTGATCGCATCGCGGGCACCGGTGACAGCCTCGGGCGCCATGTCGATGCCGTCGGTCCGCATGTAGGTAATCAGACCTGCTTCATAAAGACGCTGGGCGACGCTCATGGTTTGTTTGGCGCCCATACCGAATTTGCGGCTGGCCTCTTGCTGCAGGGTTGAGGTCATGAAAGGTGGCGAAGGGTTGCGCGTGGCCGGTTTCGCCTCGACCGACTGGATCACCAGATCACGCGAATTGATGGCCTGTACGGCCATTTCAGCCTGTGTGGCATTGCCCAGATCGAATTTATCCAGCTTTTTGCCTGCCAGCGTGGTCAGGCGTGCTTCGAATGTCTGACCGCGTGGCGACTGCAAAAGCGCCTTGACCGTCCAGTACTCCTGATTGCGGAAGGCCTCGATCTCCATCTCGCGTTCGACGATGATGCGCAGGCAAACGGACTGAACGCGGCCAGCAGACTTTGCGCCGGGCAGTTTGCGCCACAAAACAGGGGAGAGGTTGAAGCCTACCAGATAATCCAGCGCGCGGCGGGCCAGATAGGCGTCGACCAAGGGTTCATCCACCTGGCGGGGGTTTTTCATCGCCTCGGTAACGGCGGATTTCGTGATGGCGTTGAATACCACGCGGCTGACGGGTGTGTCTTTCTTGATCGCTTTCTTGGCGATCAGCGCCTCGGTCAGGTGCCACGAAATCGCTTCGCCTTCGCGGTCGGGGTCGGTTGCGAGGATCAGTTCATTGTCGTTTTTGAGCGCGTCAACGATCGCCTTGATGTGCTTTTTACTGTCCGATGCGATTTCCCATTTCATGTCGAAATCTTCATCAGGCAGGACTGAACCGTCCTTTGGCGGCAGGTCGCGGACGTGTCCGTAGGACGCGAGAACAGTATAGTTGCTGCCCAGATAGCCGTTTATTTTCTTGGCCTTCGCAGGGGATTCGACAACGACAACGGGCATGAGAATCCTTTACAGACAATACGGTTCCTTAAGTCGCGCAAGATGTGGCGTCTGCCTGCCGAATGTCAATGAGGGTAAAAATCTTTGCGCGTAATTGCCGTAATCTCAGACAACCCGCGCCAGTAAACCACCTGCGTGCCGCGTGATTTTGCCATCCAGCTCCAGATCGATAAGGACGGGTGCCACATCTGTCGCTGTCACCTTTATATCGCGCATCAGTTGGTCTTCGGCGATGGGTGCTGCGCTGAGGCGTGACAGAATTTTCGAATGCAAGGCGGCGATGTCGCGCAGCGAACGTTCCGGTGGGGCCGCTTCAGGCAGATCAGTTGCAGGGGCTTCCTGCGTCGTATCGACCGGCGTCAATGCATCGATGACATCTTCAGCGCAGCGGACGAGGGTTGCACCATCGCGGATCAAAAGGTTGCATCCCCAGGCACGGGCATCAAGCGGGTGGCCCGGCACGGCCAGAACATCACGCCCCTGATCCAGCGCATTGCGGGCAGTGATCAGGCTGCCAGATTTCCCTGCAGCCTCAACCACCACGACGGCGCGGGCGAGACCGGAAATGATTCTGTTGCGCATGGGAAAATGGCGTGCCTGCGGTTGCAGGCCCATCGGCATTTCCGACAGACGCACCCCGTGTTTGGCGATGTCCTGTGCCAGTTGCGTGTTTTCTGCAGGATATATTGTATCGACACCGCCAGCCATGACCGCAACGGTCCCACCAGCAAGTGCGCCGTGGTGGGCCGCCGCATCAATCCCGCGCGCAAGTCCCGAAACCACTGCAAAGCCTGCTTTTGTCAGATCCTCGGCCAATCGTTTTGCCATGCGTGTCCCCAACGAGGACGCATTCCGCGCGCCGACAAGTGCGATCATCGGCTTTTGTAGCAGCGCCGTTTTTCCCATCACCCACATGAGTGGTGGCGCATCGGCAATGTCGTAAAGGGACGCAGGATAGGTCGGTGATCCATGCATCACCAATTGCGCCCCTGCGGCCTTTCCTGCTTTGAGTTCCGCCGAAACCACACCTTCAGAACAGGCTTCATAGCCGCTGACACCGGCAGATTTGGCGATATCGGGCAAGGCACGCAACGCATCAGCCGCGCTGCCGTGTTCTGCCAGCAGCCGGTGATATGTTGCAACGCCAACCCGGCGTGAGCGCAATAGGCGGAGCCGGTTGAACGGGTCCTCTTCCGTGGTGGGTAGGAGTGGGGGGTGAGTGGAAGAAGCGTTTGTTCCGGTCATCCTGAAGGCTCCGCCATATTGCAAGACAACTGTAGGCGGAGCGGAGTTAACGAGTTCTTACCGGATTAACATTAAATATGTTGAAAATGCAGAAATCTTGCAATTCTGGCGCGGCGGGGCCGCGAAACGACATCCGCGCCCTCTCCGTCACTAAAAGGAATCATCCTATGCAGCCGCGCCACCCACCGTCAGCCCGCCAATCATCAGGCTAGGCTGCCCGACACCAACCGGCACCCACTGGCCCGCTTTGCCGCAGTTGCCGATGCCGGGGTCAAGCGCAAGGTCATTGCCGATCCCACGGATCTGTTTTAGCGCTGTGGCTCCGTCCCCGATCAAAGTGGCGCCTTTGACGGGCGCGCCGACAACACCGTTCTTCACGCGGTAGGCCTCGGTGCAACTGAAGACGAATTTGCCATTGGTGATATCCACCTGACCGCCACCAAACCCCACCGCATAAATGCCGTCTTTAAGATCGGCAACAAGGCTTTCAGGTGCGGCGTCACCGGCCAGCATATAGGTATTTGTCATGCGCGGCATGGGCGCATGCGCGAAACTTTCGCGC
Organism: Yoonia rosea; assembly: GCF_900156505.1. Lineage (NCBI taxonomy): Bacteria > Pseudomonadati > Pseudomonadota > Alphaproteobacteria > Rhodobacterales > Paracoccaceae > Yoonia > Yoonia rosea. The sequence continues at coordinate 133,590 of NZ_FTPR01000004.1, forward strand.
CGTCCGTTGCCTGTGGGGGCGACCCCCATCAGGCGGGCGTTCTGGCGGTCCTGCATATAGCCCACAAGCACACCGTCTTCGATCAGCGTATTTTTGGCGCTGGGCGTGCCCTCGTCATCTACCGTGATCGACCCGCGCCTGTCAGGGATGGTCCCATCATCCAGCACGGTCACACCCTTGGCGGCAATCTGCTGGCCCATCAGCCCCGCAAACGCGCTAGAGCCTTTACGGTTGAAATCACCCTCAAGGCCGTGGCCGATTGCCTCGTGCAGCAAAATACCGGGCCATCCCGGGCCGAGCACCACATCCATCACACCCGCTGGGGCGGGTTCGGCATCAAGGTTGACCAAAGCGATGCGCAGCGCTTCACGCGCAACAGGTTCCCAGTGATCGCGACCAATCAGCCCGATCAGGCCCGCACGACCACCGCCACCCATGCCGCCGCTTTCACGCTTGCCGTTTTCCTCGACGATCACGCTGATGTTGAGGCGTGACATCGGGCGCGTATCGGTCACAAGCGTGCCTTCCGGACGAAGGATCAGGACCTCCTGATGGGACGCGGCAATGGTGGCTGATACCTGCACGACACGCGGGTCAAGGGCGCGGGCGAAAGCGTCAATCTCGCGCAGAAGGTCAATCTTGGCGGGAAAGGTGGCTTGCAGCATCGGATCATCGTCTGAATAAAGCTTGCGGTTGGTGCCAGCGGGGGCTGCGGACATGGTGCCGCCACCGTCTCCGACGGCAAGGCGCGCGGTGGCAACGGCACGCTTCAGCGCATGTTCGTCAATGGTGGTGGAATGGGCATAACCTGCGGTTTCCCCCCGCACGGCGCGCAGGCCAAAGCCTTCGGATGCGTCAAAACTGGCGGTTTTAATGCGCCCGTCGTCGAATGAGATTACCTCGGACTTGCGGCGCTCGAGAAACAGTTCGCCATCATCGGCGCCGGCGGTCGCTTCACGCAACAGCACAAGGGCGGTATCCTGATCTAGATTGGTTTCAAACGGGCGAAACGGGTCTGTGGACATGGGTTTTTCCTTGTGCGGCGTGAATTTTGTCACGAAAGCGTCTGTTTGACGCAATAGCAGTTCTTGAGTTGTGCGTTAGGATATGGGACACGGTCGGTCGAATACAATGGGATTCCGTTCGCAGCCTCGAATGGAATCGCCTGGGAGACGCACCGCAAGCGGTGCAAACAAGATAGGGTACGATATGCGTTTGAACACCTTTGCGACGTCGCTTTGGACCACAGCCGGTCTGCTGATGGCGGGAACATCAGCAACAGCACAGCAGGTCAACCAAGACCTTGAAGTGATCGGTCGCCCTGTGGATGGTGCCATGGGTTTTCAGCCTGCTGCAACAGAGCTTGCGCGCGATGTGCATTGGCTGGACAATATGCTCTTGGTCATCATCACGATCATTACATTGTTTGTGACCGCGCTGCTGGCGTGGGTTGTGATCCGTTATAACCACAAGCGGAACCCGGAACCCGCGACGTTCACACATAACTCGCCGCTCGAAGTGGCATGGACCGTGGTGCCGGTCGTTATTCTGGTGTTTATTGGTGCGTTTTCTTTGCCGGTGCTGTTCAAACAGCAGGAAATTCCCGAGGCTGACATCACCATCAAGGTCACCGGATACCAGTGGTACTGGGGTTATGAATACGTCGACCATGACTTCGGCTTCGAGAGCTACATGCTGGCCCGCGAAGAACTGGACGAATACGGCTATGCGCAAGAGGATTATCTCTTGGCAACTGACACTGCGGTTGTCGTGCCTGTCGGCGCAACAGTTGTGATGCAGGTAACTGCGGCTGACGTGATCCACTCCTGGACGATCCCGGCGTTTGGCGTGAAGCAGGATGCGGTGCCCGGTCGTCTGGCCGAACTGTGGTTTGCTGCTGAGCGTGAAGGGATCTTCTTCGGCCAGTGTTCCGAGCTTTGCGGTAAAGACCACGCCTATATGCCGATTACCGTAAAGGTCGTCAGCCAAGAGACATATGACGCTTGGCTCGCTGAGGTGACCGGCACATCCTAAGTGTGAGGGCGGGTTCAGACCCGCCTTGCATTCTTTGACAGGTCCAAAACATAAGGTGGGTGTTCACCCACCGCCCTATGACAAGGTTTGGCATGAGCGACATTAGCGCATCTGAAAGCACATATGAGGCGAGCATGGGCGATTATTTTGCCCTGTTGAAGCCGCGTGTCATGTCTCTCGTTGTGTTCACAGGGCTTGTCGGGCTGCTTGTCGCACCCGTGCCTGTGCATCCCTTTATCGGCTTTGTGGCAATCCTGTGTATCGCCGTGGGCGCCGGGGCGTCGGGCGCGCTGAACATGTGGTGGGATGCCGATATCGACGCGCGCATGCGCCGGACCGCCGGGCGGCCGATCCCGTCAGGGCGCGTTGCACCGGGTGAGGCGCTGGGCATTGGTCTTGCGCTCTCTGGGTTTGCGGTCGTTCTTTTGGCGCTGGCGACAAACTTCCTCGCGGCGTTCCTGCTGCTTTTCACGATTTTCTTTTATGCTGTCGTCTACTCGATGTGGCTCAAGCGGGCGACCCCGCAGAACATCGTGATTGGTGGTGCGGCAGGTGCATTCCCGCCAATGATTGGCTGGGCCGTTGCGACCGGTGGCATCGGTATCGAAAGCGTGCTGATGTTCGCGTTGATTTTCATGTGGACACCACCGCATTTCTGGGCACTCGCCCTGTTTGTAAAGTCGGACTACGGCAACGCGGGTATTCCGATGCTGACCGAAACCCATGGGCGGGATTCAACGCGCCGGCATGTTTTGGTCTACACGCTACTTCTGGTCCCTGTCGCGATCGGACTTGGTTTTACGTCGATCGGTGGACCATTTTATCTGGCGATTGCGGTCTGGATGAATGCGTGGTTCCTCAAAGGGGCCTTTGATATCTGGCGGCGTGATGACGCGGCATGCGAAGCCGACAAGCACAAGGTCGAAATCAAGGTCTTCAAGGTTTCTCTTTACTATCTGTTCGCGCATTTCGGAGCGCTCCTTGTTGAAGCAGCACTGCGGCTTTACGGGATTGGAGGCTGGTCATGACACTGCATGTCGAACACGAACTTCACAAACGGCGCAAAGGCCGGAACTACGGGCTCGGGCTTATCTTGGCGGGTTTCATCGCCGTGATCTTTGGTCTCACGGTGGTGAAAGTGCTTGAGCTGGGCAACGCAAACCAGTTCGAACGTTTTGACCATGTGGCCCGGCCACAGCTGATCCCAGAAGAGGGGGCAGGCGAATGAAACTGTTTCCGAACCTGCAAGGGACAAACAGGACGCTGGCGCAGACTGTGTCGGTCGTGATCCTCATGGGCGGCCTTGCTTGGGCATCAGTGCCTTTTTATGACTGGTTTTGCAGGGTCACAGGGTTTGGCGGCGCGACCAATGTCGCCGAAACAGGCAGCGATGTGATCCTCGATGAAACCATCAAAGTCCGTTTTGACGCCTCTCTTGCCCGAGACATGCCGTGGACCTTCAAACCTGAAGTCCGCGAAATGGAGATCCGTATCGGCGAAACGGGGCTCGCCTTCTACGAGGCGCACAACCCGCTTGACGTGCCGATTGCGGGGCAGGCGGCCTACAACGTTACCCCTTATGAGGCGGGTGCGTTTTTCGACAAGATCGAATGCTTCTGTTTCACCGAGCAAGTCCTGATGCCCGGCGAGACCGTGATGATGCCGGTCAGCTTCTTTGTGGACCCTGCCATCGTGGATGACCGAGAAGGACAGTACGTGCATACGATCACGCTCAGCTATACCTTCTACGAAATCGACCTGCCGGAAGAGGAAATCCAAGCCTCACTTGCACCGCAGGCTTTGACACCCGCGTCACAAGACGCCATACAAAACAACTAAAGACCAGCCTATAGGGAACGCACCACATGGCGCATGCAAAGAACCACGACTACCATATTTTGCCACCATCAATCTGGCCGCTGATGTCCGGATTGGGCGCTTTCATCATGCTGTTTGGTGCCGTCATCTGGATGCACGGATCGGGCCCTTATATGTTCCTGATCGGTCTTGCGGCTGTTCTCTATGTCATGTTCGCTTGGTGGTCAGAGGTCGTTGCTGAAAGCAACGCAGGCGATCACACACCGGTCGTCCGGATCGGCCTGCGCTACGGCTTCATCATGTTTATCATGTCCGAAGTCATGTTCTTCGCTGCGTGGTTCTGGTCTTTCTTCAAGCACACGCTTTACCCGATGAATGAATACGCAGGCACCACCTATGTCGCGCCCGAGTTCTACCAGGTTGACGCGTTCCACCTTCCATTGATCAACACCCTTGTTCTACTGTGTTCCGGCATGGCTGTGACATGGGCGCACCATGCGCTGGTCCATGAAAACAACCGCAAAGACCTGCAAAACGGTCTGTTGCTGGCGGTTGTTCTGGGCATTCTGTTCACCGGCCTTCAGGCCTACGAATACTGGTATCTGCTGGTCGAGCAGGACTGGACATTCGGCGGCGACAAGTTCTTCTCGAACTTCTTCATGGCCACGGGCTTCCACGGCTTTCACGTGATCATCGGTACGATATTCCTGTTTGTTTGCTATCTGCGCGCACGTGCGGGGCACTTTACGCCTGAACGGCACGTCGGGTTCGAAGCCGCAGCATGGTACTGGCACTTCGTTGATGTCGTCTGGCTGTTTTTGTTCTTTGCCGTGTATATTTGGGGCATTTAAGGGCTGCATATGTCATGTGGATCTTGATCCACAGTGCAAAATTAACAAGCGCGCGGGTGCAATCTCGCGCGTTTTTACAATCAAGGGCGCGAGATGCTGCGTAAGATACTATTCCCTCTGATCCTTGGCGTTGCCGGATGTAGCGTTTTGGTCGGTCTCGGCCTTTGGCAGGTTGAGCGTTTGGCATGGAAAGAAGAAATTCTCGCTGAAATCGATCGGCGCCTGACCGCAGCGCCCGTACCTTTGACGCGGTTTGTGAACGAACAAAGCGATGAGTATTCGCGTGTTTCCGTCACCGGTCGCCCGACCGGAGAAGAGCTTCACGTCCTGGTGTCCGGCACCGAGGCCGGGACCGGATACCGTGTCATTTCACGGTTTGAAACCGACATTGGCCCGATCCTTGTGGATCAGGGTCTTTTGCCGTTGGAAAACAAGGACGCAGCCTCACTGCGCGTGCAAATGCGGATCGTCGGAACACTCTTGTGGCCAGATGATCAGAACGAGAGCACGCCTGAACCGGATTTGGCTGGCAATATCTGGTTCGCGCGGAACGTCGATACCATGTCCGAGGTGCTGGACACCCAGCCGCTGATGGTCGTCGCCAGCCAGACCTCACCTGCCGACCCGCGGCTGACTCCGCTGCCTGTGAACACGGCAAGCATCAAAAATGACCACTTCGCATATGCTGTCACATGGTTCTTGCTGGCCGCAGTCTGGGCCGCTATGAGCCTGTTCCTGATTTCCCGGACGACACGCCAAAAGGACGCCTGACACTTATGCGCTATATCTCGACCCGCGGGACAGCACCCTCTTTGAGCTTTGAAGAAGCGATGTTGACCGGTTTGGCGCGCGATGGCGGGCTCTACGTGCCGCAAGAAGTGCCGACGCTCGGTCATGCGCAGATCGCGGCCATGGCTGGTAAATCCTATGAAGATGTGGCCTTCGATGTGATGCGCCCCTTTATTGGTGATACATTCACCGACGCTGTATTCCGCAAACTGATTGCCCAAGCCTATGCCGGTTTCGGCCATGCCGCGCGCGCGCCGTTGGTGCAGCTCGATAGCAACCACTTCCTGCTGGAACTGTTTCACGGACCCACGCTTGCGTTCAAAGACTTTGCGATGCAGCTGATCGGCCAGATGTTTCAGGCTGCACTGACACGGTCGGGGGATCGTGTGACAATCGTGGGCGCGACGTCGGGTGATACGGGCTCTGCCGCGATTGAGGCGTTTCGCGGGCTGAAGGCGGTTGATGTGTTCATCATGTACCCCCACGGTCGCGTGTCCGAGGTGCAGCGCCGCCAGATGACAACGCCAACGGAAAGCAACGTGCATGCGCTGGCCGTGGATGGTGATTTCGACGATTGCCAAGCGGCCGTCAAAGACATGTTCAACGATTTCGCCTTTCGTGAAGAGGTAAAGCTGGCCGGCGTAAACTCGATCAACTGGGGCCGTGTTCTGGCGCAGGTAGTTTATTACTTTACTGCCGCTGTGTCACTGGGCGCGCCGCACCGCGCCGTCAGCTTTACAGTACCGACAGGAAACTTCGGTGACATTTTTGCAGGCTACATTGCCAAGAAAATGGGCCTGCCAATTGCCGACCTTGTGGTTGCAACCAACCGCAACGATATCCTGCACCGCACGCTGCAAACCGGTGCCTATACCAAAGAAGGCGTGGAGCCGACGATCAGCCCCTCGATGGATATTCAAGTCAGCTCGAACTTCGAGCGCGCTTTGTTTGATGCCTACGGGCGTGATGGTGCCGCTGTTGCGAGCCAGATGGAAGATCTGAAAAAGGGTGGTTTCGAGATCAGCCAAGGTGCGTATCAGATGTTGAAGGATACCTTCAAATCCGGCCGCGCCTCTGAGGAAGAAACACAGGCTGCGATCAAGGCCTATCTGGCAAACCATGGTGAGCTTTTGTGCCCGCATACCGCCGTCGGTGTGCATGTGGCCGAGGCACATCTGGGCACCACGCCCATGGTCACGCTCGCCACGGCACACCCTGCGAAATTCCCTGATGCTGTGAAAGCGGCCTCTGGCATTGCGGCGCCTCTTCCACCGCGCATGGCGGACCTGTATGACCGACCCGAGCGCGTCACACGCGTCGGCAATGATCTGGCTGCCATTCAGGCGGTCATCAAGGAACGGATCCAGAATTGACCATCCAACTACACACGCTGTCCAACGGCTTTCAAATTGTGACCGAACACATGCCGGGGCTGAAATCAGCCAGCATTGGTATCTGGGTCCAAGCTGGCGGACGGCACGAACGGGTTGAGCAGAACGGAATTGCCCATTTCCTTGAACATATGGCGTTTAAGGGCACCAAGACGCGCAGCGCGCTGCAAATTGCCGAAGCCATCGAAGATGTGGGCGGCTATATGAATGCCTACACCAGCCGTGAAATGACCGCTTATTATGCGCGCGTCCTCGAAGACGACGTTGCCCTCGGGCTGGATGTGATTTCGGATATCTTGCTGAACCCTGTTTTTGATCCTGCCGAGATCGAGGTTGAACGCGGCGTGATCCTGCAAGAGATCGGGCAGGCACTTGATACGCCCGACGATATTATTTTCGACTGGTTGCAAGAGGTGGCCTATCCTGATCAGGCCCTTGGCCGCACGATCCTTGGGCCATCCGAACGTGTCAGCAGCTTTTACCGCGATGATCTGCAAGGTTTCGTCGCCGAGCATTACGGCCCCAACCAGATGATTCTGTCCGCTGCCGGGGCGATTGACCATGATGCGATTGTTGCACAGGCAGAGGCGCTTTTTGGTCATTTGACGGCCGTGCCACGTGCACCCGAACTGATGCAGCCTGCCTCCTTTGGCGGCGGTGAGCGACGCGAGATCAAGGATCTCGAACAGGTGCATTTTGCACTGGCGCTGGAAGGACCAACCTATCTGGACCCTGCCATTTATACCGCGCAAATCTATGCCAGCGTCATGGGTGGTGGGATGTCGTCGCGTCTGTTCCAGGAGGTGCGCGAAAAGCGCGGCCTGTGCTACACGATCTTTGCGCAGGCGGGGGCCTATGAGGACACGGGTCTGACCACGATCTATGCTGGCACCAGCGCCGAACAGATCGCGGAACTAGCCAACATCACCATGGATGAGATGAAGCGCGCCGCAGATGATATGAGTGCGGCTGAGGTCGCGCGCGCGCGGGCGCAGATGAAAGCAGGGCTTTTGATGGGGCTGGAAAGCCCGTCAAACCGTGCCGAACGGTTGGCACGGTTGTTGTCGATCTGGGGACGTATTCCGAGTATCAGCGAAACAGTCGCGCACATTGACGATGTCACAACAGGCGATGTGAAAGAATTTGCAGGACAGATGGCGGGACAAGCGGGTACGGCGCTGGCTTTTTATGGCCCCGCTGCCGCGGCCCCGTCGCTTGAGGCGCTGAAAGCGCGACTGGCGGCTTAATGCTCGGGGCCAAGAAGAAGGTCCGGATCGAAACCGAGCGGCTGACATTGCGCCCGCCGATACATAGTGATTTTCGGGCATGGGCGGCCCTGCGCCGTGACAGCGAAGCCTTCTTGAAGCCGTGGGAGCCGACCTGGGCACCTGACCACTTGTCGCGCAAAGCTTTCACCAATCGTGTCTATTGGGCGCAGCGTTCGATTGCGAACGGCACGGCGATGCCGCTGTTTCTGGTACGGCGCGAAGACAACGGGTTGCTTGGCGCGATCACGCTGGATCATATCCGCCGGGGTCCGGCACAATCGGGCATCACAGGCTATTGGATTGGTGAACCCTTTGCCCGCCAAGGATATATGCGCGAGGCCATACAGGCGGTTGTGCATCATGCGTTCACGGTGATGGACCTGAGCCGGATCGAAGCAGGGTGCCTGCCTGAGAACACAGCGTCGCGCCGGTTGCTGGAGCTGTGTGGCTATAAATACGAAGGCGTCGCGCAGAGCTATCTGCAGATAAACGGACGCTGGCGCAATCATGTGCTCTACGCCAACCTGCGCAGTGACCGGCGCGGCAAGACCGATGTTGGCTAGGGCGCGCGCCTGATAAGGACAGAATGGCTATGACACTTCCCCAAACACCTTCGTTCCGGCTTGATGGCAAACGGGCCTTGGTTGTTGGGGGGGCTTCCGGCATCGGGTTGGGCTGTGCCGTCGCACTGGCCGATGCGGGGGCCGAGGTGGCAGTGGCTGCACGCAACGGCGCGCGCGTGGGCAAAGTGGTAGACGAGATGACAGCCGCCGGTTTGAATGCGCTGCCGATGGTTATGGATGTCGCAGAGGTTGCCGCGACAGAGGCGACGGTGCTGGCTGAAGGGCCTTTCGATGTGCTGGTGAATGCGGCGGGATTCGCGATCCACGCGCCTGCGGTCGAGACCGAGGAGGCCGACTTCGACGCCGTCTCGAACATCAACTTCAAAGGAGCGTATTTCCTGACGCGAGCTGTCGCGAAAGGTCTGATCGCAGCTGGCAAGCCGGGCAGTCTGATCAACATTTCCAGCCAGATGGCGCATGTGGGCGGCAATGATCGGGCGGTTTATTGCGCCACAAAATTCGCGGTTGAGGGTTTTACCAAAGCGATGGCGATCGAGTGGGGCAAGCAGGGGATCCGTGTGAATACGATCTGCCCCACGTTTATCCGCACGCCGTTGACCGAAGTGACGTTTTCCGACCCTGACAAAGTCGCGTGGCTGTTGAGCAAGATCAAACTGGGCCGCGCAGGCGAGGTCAGTGATATCATGGGACCTGTGGTCTATCTTGCTTCGGACGCTGCGGCGATGATGACCGGCACCCACATGCTGATCGACGGCGGCTGGACGGCGGATTAATCATGGTTGGACGCGCGCGCGATCCGGTCCATGTCATAGCCTGATCTAAGGAAAAATTAAGATGCTTAACCCTGTTACACCGGATTTTGAAGACAGCCTGCGCGCCTTGCTGCCTGCGGCCGCGTTCAAGAATGACACCACACCCTACCTCTCCGAGCCGCGTGGCCGCTGGGAAGGGCAGGGGGTTGTTGTGGCGCCCGCCAGCACCGAAGAGGTCGCGAGCGTTGTCAAAGCCTGCGCCGCAGCCCGTATCGGGATCGTTCCCTATAGCGGTGGTACCGGGTTGGTTGGCGGCCAGCTTTTGCAAGAAGGTGTGCGGCCGGTGGTGCTGTCGTTGGAGCGGATGAACCGCATCCGCGAGGTCTACCCCTCCGAGAACGTTCTTGTTTGTGATGCAGGTGTGATTCTGGCCGATGTCCAGAAAGCGGCCGAGGACGTGGGGCGTTTGTTCCCGCTGTCACTGGCCTCGGAAGGATCAGCGCGGATTGGCGGGTTGCTGGGCACTAACGCGGGCGGCGTGAATGTGCTGCGCTACGGCAATGCGCGCGCGCTCTGTCTGGGGCTTGAGGTCGTGCGTGCGGATGGCAGCATCTGGCACGGGCTGACGCGGTTGCGCAAAGACAATACGGGCTATGATTTGCGTAACTTGATGATTGGCGCAGAGGGGACCTTGGGGGTCATTACCGGTGCCGCACTCAAGCTCGCGCCGCGCCCAGTTGGTGTGGGAGCGGCGATGATGGCGGTGCCCTCGCCTGCGGCAGCTTTGGAGCTTTTGGCGCTGGCGGGCGCCTTGATCGGCGAGGGTGTATCCGCCTTTGAGATCATGCACCGTCAGGGTTTCGATTTCCTGACCGAGGTCGGGCCGGGGGTTAAGCAACCTTTCGCTGAGGTGCCGGAATGGTGTGTGCTTATCGACGTGGGGCTCTCTGCGGGTATCAGCCCTGAAAAGGCGTTGGAGGATTTGTTTGCCTCTGCGTTCGAGTCCGGGTTGGTGACCGACGGGGTAATCGCGCAAAACCATGCGCAACGCGATGCGCTTTGGTATATTCGCGAGAATATTCCTGAAGCGAACCGTCGGATTGGATCGGTCAGTTCACATGACATTTCACTGCCGCTCAGTGCGATCCCGCAATTTATTGTCGAGGGTGAGAAGGCTTTGGCAGAGGTTGGCGCGTTCCGGATCAACTGTTTTGGTCATCTGGGCGATGGGAACCTGCATTACAACGTCTTCCCGATGCCGGGGCGGAGCCGTGCCGACTATGAGGCGGAGCGACCGCAAGTGAAGCGCGTTGTGCATGATCTGGTGCATGCCATGGCAGGGTCGGTCAGCGCGGAACACGGGATCGGGCGTCTCAAGGTCAAAGACCTCGAGACTTATGGCGATCCGGTGAAGCTCGACATGCTGCGTGCGATCAAAGAGGCGCTGGACCCGCTGGGGATCATGAACCCCGGGGCCGTTTTACGGCAAAGGCAGACGCCTCCGGCGGAAGTTTGAAGGGACATGGAAAGCGGGGGGCTATTCGCCTTCAAACTGGCAGAGCGCGTGGACGTTCATGCCGAGGCTTTCCAGTTTCTTGCGCCCGCCCAGATCGGGTAGGTCGATGATGAAGGCGCAGCCGATGACTTCGGCCCCCATGCGTTCAATCAGTTTGATGCCTGCCTCTGCGGTGCCGCCTGTTGCAAGAAGGTCGTCGACCAGCAGGACTTTTTCACCCGCTTGCAGGGCGTCGTCGTGCACTTCCATCGTGGCCTGCCCGTATTCGAGCGTATAATCCTGTTCGATTGTCTTGCCGGGAAGTTTGCCTTTTTTGCGGATCGGCACGAAACCAACCGACAGTTGGTGCGCGATTGCGCCGCCAAGAATGAATCCGCGCGCCTCTAGTCCCACAACTTTGTCGATAGGTTGGCCTGCATAGGGGTGCAAGAGCTGGTCAATCGCGATGCGGAAGCCGCGGGCGTCGCTAAAAAGCGTCGTCACATCACGGAACATAATCCCTTCATGCGGGAAGTCTGGGATGGTGCGGATATAGTCTTGGACAGTTTTCATTTTCTTTTCCTAAAGGACACGGCCAGCGACGGCGTCGAGTTTCGCAACCAGTGCGGGATCACGTTTATCGGGCGCGGTCATCACCGCGTATTCGAGCGCACGGTCACAGCCGTGGGGGCAAGGGGTACGGTCTGTGCCAAGCAGGGCGGGCAAGCGGCTGATCAGGTCTTGGGCTTTGGTTCCGTTGCCTTGGAGTGTTTTGATCACATCACTGACGTCGACTGCACCATGATCGGGGTGCCAGCTGTCATAATCGGTGACCATCGCGACGGAGGCATAACAAATCTCGGCTTCGCGGGCGAGTTTGGCTTCGGGCATATTGGTCATGCCGATCACGTCGCAGCCCCATGCGCGGTAGAGTTTGCTTTCAGCCATAGAAGAGAATTGTGGCCCTTCCATCGCGAGATAGGTTCCGCCGGTGTGGATCGTGATCCCCGCAGCGCGGCCGGCAGTTGCGCAGGCCTCTGACAGGCGCGCGCAGGTCGGGTGGGCCACGCTAACATGTGCCATACAGCCGGTGCCGAAAAAGGATTTTTCGCGGGCAAAGGTGCGGTCAATGAATTGATCGACAATCACAAAATCACCGGGCGCCATGTCTTCACGAAATGACCCGCAGGCGCTGATGCTGATGATGTCGGTTACACCCAGCCGTTTCAGCGCGTCAATGTTCGCGCGGTAGGGCACAGTCGTAGGCGAATGCACATGCCCCCGCCCGTGACGCGGCAGGAACACCATGTCTACGCCGTCCAAACGCCCCGTCAACACATCATCAGAAGGGGTGCCCCATGCGCTTGGGGCGGTGACCCATGTCGCATTTTCGAGCCCGTCCATGTTGTAAATGCCCGAACCACCGATGATTCCGATTTTTGTCTGCATGGTCTGCCCTGCTGTCGTTGCGACGCTACATTGTCGCGGATCAATCCGAAATGGAAGCCCGTGTGCCCTGCCAATGCTGCAATACCGCATAATCGGTCAGGGTACGGTAATATCAACAGCGCGCGCATTGGTGACAGCCACGCGCCGTGCATCTTTGTGATCGTCACATGCCGGGACGAAACAGATTATCCCTATTCACCGGGGCGTTGCAGGCTAAAGACCTCGCGGATCGCGGAATAGTCACGATATCCAAGCCGTGTGAGCGGCTGAAAGGTGGTCACGTCAAACTTGCCATCGACCAGGCAGTTGTCGCGGATATGCACGCCTGTGACCTCGCCGAAGACCGCGAAATTGGCCTCGCCCGGCAATTGTATGATCTGGGTCAGCTTGCATTCCAGTGTCGCAGGGGCGTTCAGGACGCGGGGGCAATTAATCGTTTCGCATTCGCCCTTGTCGATGCCTGCAAGGGCGAACTCATCAGTCTCACGGTCCCAAGACCCGGATGTCTGGTTCATCACATCGCGCGCGGCATATTCGACGACATTCACCGCAAAGACGCCTGTGTCGCGGATGTTGGCTACGGAATCTTTGGTGCCATCGCGGTCGGGTTTGCTGCTGGTTGAGGCAAACATGACCTGAGGCGGCACATAGGCCACGGCGTTGAAGAAGGAATAAGGCGCAAGATTGTCTTGGCCATCTGCACCGCGCGTTGCAATCCACCCGATCGGGCGTGGTGATACAATGGCGTTGAACGGATTATGCGGCAGGTCGTGGCCATTTTTAGGTTCGTAGAACATGCAATGCCTTTTCGTTTTGTTGCCCAACAGGTAGCGTCTGGGTAGCGCGTGGCCAGGTGAAAGACAAATGCAACAAACGGCAATCACATTGGCCCAGGAAACAGCGGATGACTGGTGGGAAGTTGAGGCGCTTTATGATCTTTGCTTTGCGCCGGGACGGTCTGCATTGTCGTCTTATCGCTTGCGCGAAGGTGTTGACCCGATTGGTCCGCTTTGTCTGACAGCACGGGATGCCAACGGGATTCTGGCCGGTGCGGTGCGCAACTGGCCTGTTTTGGTGGGGGGGCAACAGGCGGTCCTGCTTGGCCCAATCGCCGTTCACCCGACGCGACAGGGCGAGGGGGTGGCCGCTGTGCTCATGCAGCGCTGTTTGGCGAATGCGCGTGACTTGGGATGGTCGCGGTTGATGCTTGTGGGTGACGCGCCCTACTATCAACGTTTCGGGTTTGAACGGCTCGACGGTGTTACCATGCCCCCGCCAACGAACCCTGATCGTGTGCTGGGTATCGCTCTTTCTGAGGGTGCTTGGGATAGCGTGACGGGCATGGTCACATCGCTGCGCGATTGAAATTGGCCTCTGCTATCCCCATTTCGAAGGGATGAATGACAAAAGCGCCACGATGAAAGAGATCAATCCTTCGAACCCGCAACCACCGCTTAGCGATGCGGCACGGGTTGAAATTGCTGCTTTGGCCGCGCGTCAACGCAAGGCAAATGGCATGTTGATGACCGCAATCAACTATGTCGGCGGGCAGGTCGAAGACGGGCTCAAAATGCTGCCCGCAGGTGTCCGTGGCCAGATGGACGATCTGGCACGCACGGCATTGCGCCATAGTTTTGACATCGCAAGCCAGTCGCGCAAGGGGCGCGGGCAGACGATTGGCTCGGACCGTATTCACAAGATTTTGGGGACAATTTCAGGTGCCTTTGGTGGTGTTGGCGGTTTGCCAACCGCACTTGCCGAATTGCCCGTGGCAACCACTGTGATTTTCCGTGCCGTCCATCATGTGGCGGTGACTTACGGGGAAGATCCGGATGCGGAGGAAACCAAGGTTGAATGCCTTGCCGTCTTTGGTGCGGGCGGACCGGGGAGTGGCGATGACGGGATTGATACGGCCTTTATCGGTGCGCGGCTCAGTATCTCGGGTGCGGCTGTAAACGGGTTGATCAGCAAAGTGGCCCCGAAGTTTGCCGCTGTCCTGTCGCAAAAGCTGGCGACACAGGCGGTACCTATTTTGGGTGCCGCAGCGGGCGCAGGCACCAATTACGCCTTTGTCGATTACTACGTCTCGATGGCCCATGTGCATTTCGGGCTGCGCCGCTTGGCGCGCATTTATGGTGAACAGGCAGTCACGGATCATTTCCACGCGGTTCTGGCCGCAGGCAAGCTGCCTCAGACCTGATAGACCAGCCAGTCGGCCACAGCGCGGCGCACGGATTGGTCGCCATTCGCGATCGCTTCGTCCATCACCGCCTTCACCTCATCGAGGTTCACGCGGCGCAAGAGATGCTTGACCGGACCGACCGAGGCAGGGCGCATTGACAGGGTGCGCAGGCCAAGGGCGGCAAAGCAAAGCGCCTCAACAGGACGCCCTGCATCTTCGCCACAGAAGGACAGCGGTGTTCCGCTTTTCTCACAACGCTTGATGACAAGGCTCAGGAAGGACAGAAAGCTGGTGTCCAGCGTATCGTAGCGTTTGCGCACGCGCTCATTCTCGCGGTCGGCAGCAAAGAAGAACTGTTTGAGGTCGTTACCGCCAATGGAAATGAAATCGACTTCTTCGAAAAAAGCATCCGGCGCATAGGCGAGCGAGGGTGTTTCCAGCATCGCGCCCACGTCGAGTTTGGACGGCAAGGCGTGGCCCAATTTGGTTTCGCGCGCAATGGCCTTGTCCATTTCGGCGCGTGCTGCACGAAACTCATTCATCTGGGTGATAAAGGGGAACATCACGGTCAGGGGCTGACCGTTTGCAGCGCGCAGAAGTGCTTGCAACTGCATCCGCAAGACGCCTGGCTTATCAAGTCCCACACGGATCGCACGCCACCCCATCGCGGGGTTCGGTTCATCATTGGGCTTCATATAGGTCAGCACTTTGTCCGACCCGATATCAAGTGTGCGAAACGCCACCCGCTTGCCGTCTGCGGCTTTGAGCACACGCGCATAAAGCGCTGAAAGCTCGGCGCGGCGCGGCATCTGGGTGCGGATCAGGAACTGCAATTCAGTCCGGAAGAGCCCGACGCCTTCCGCACCCGAGCCCGCCAGCGACGGCAGGTCCGCAATCAGGCCTGCGTTCATCTGCAAGGAGATACGCGTGCCACATTTGGTTTCCGCAGGCAGGTCGCGGATTGAGGCATAGCGTTCCTGCGCGCGCGTCTGCATCGCGATTTTGTCGCGGAACGCGGCTTGCACGGTCTCATCAGGGCGCAAATGCGCGATGCCCTGATCGCCATCGACAAGGATCGGGTCGCCGTTCAAGGCCTCACGGGTGACGCCTTTGGCGTTGATGATGAGCGGGATCGCCCAAGCCCGTGCTACAATGGCGGCGTGACTGCCGACCGAGCCTTCTTCGAGCACGATGCCGCGGATTTTCTTGCCATACTCCAAGAGTTCTCCGGGCCCGATATTGCGGGCCACAAGAATCGGATTGTCGGGCATGTCCGCGCGCGCCTCGGCGCCTTGGCCGGTCAGAATACGCAGCAAGCGGTTGGAGAGATCATCAAGATCATGCAACCGTTCGCGCAGGTAGGGGTCAGCGGCACGCGATAGACGTGCGCGGGCGTGTGATTGCTCTTTTTCGACCGCGGCCTCGGCAGAGAGACCGCTTTTGACGTCCTCCTCCATCCGCTTGAGCCAACTGGTCGAATTGGCAAACATGCGGTAGGCCTCAAGCACCTGCACCTGATCGGCATCAACCGAGCGTGCGCCGATCAGCATGTTGTCAACGCCCTTGCGCAGGTCCTCGATGGCGTCGCGCAGACGTGCACCTTCGGTTTCAGGGTCTTCCGAAATCGGATTTGTGACCACAACGCGGGGTTCGTGCAGGTAAACGACACCCTCGCTGGCCCCTTCCTGCGCAATCGAGCCGCGCAGCATGACAGGCTGTTGGTGGCGGGCCGAAAGTGCGGCACCTTCACCGACAAAGGCGCCCAACTCGGTCATCTCGGCGATAACCATCGCTACGATTTCAAGCGCGTAGACCTCATCCGGCGTGTATTCACGGGCCGCTTTGGACTGGACGACCAGCACGCCCAGTACATCGCCAAGACGCTGGATCGGGACGCCGCAGAAAGACGAATAACGCTCTTCCCCTGTCTCGGGCATATAGCGAAAGCCCTTGGCCGCTGGCGCATCAGCGGTGTTGATGACCGTGCGGCTCTTGGCGGTACGCCCGACAAGCCCCTCGCCCAATCGCATCCGCGTCTGGTGCACAGCATCTGCCTCGAGGCCTTTGGTTGCACAAAGCTCAAGCGTTTCAGCATCGCGGAACAGATAGATCGAGCACACTTCGGTGCCCATCGAATCAGCGATCAGGTTCACCACGGCATCCAGCCGCGCCTGACCCTCGTTGTCAGCCGCGAGCGCCTCGCGCAGCCGTCCAAGCAGCTTGCGGCTTTCGCTTTCTAGCCGATGTGGCATAGCCCCTCCTGTGGAACGGGCTGGCACACAAATGCGTCAGCCCGCTTTTTCCAATTCGAAAGCATCATGCAGGGCTTGCACGGCAAGTTCCATGTATTTTCTGTCGATCAATACGGAAATCTTGATCTCGGAGGTTGTAATGACCTTAATGTTCACACCTTCAGCGGAAAGCACACGGAACATCTTGGCCGCGACGCCGGTATGGCTGCGCATGCCGATCCCCACGACGCTGACTTTGGCCACGCCTTCGTCAGCAACGAGGTCGTGAAAATTGATCGCGCCGCTCGCCTTGGCATCCTGCATCGCCTTTTCAGCGCGTTTCACCTGATCGGTCGGGCAAGAGAACGTCATATCCGTGCGCCCTTCTTCCGAGATGTTTTGCACGATCATGTCGACGTTTACGCCAGCCTCGGACAGCGGCCCAAAGATCGCGGCGGCAATGCCGGGGCGGTCGGCGACCGAGATCAGGGTCATTTTCGCTTCGTCGCGTGAATAGGCGACACCGGCTACAACATTGGATTCCATGATTTCCTCCTCATCGCAGACCAGCGTTCCGGCGCTGTCCGATGGTTCTTCGAATGATGACAGCACCCGCAGGCGCACTTTATAGCGCATGGCCAGTTCGACCGAGCGGGTTTGCAAAACCTTTGCACCCAATGAGGCCAGTTCCAGCATTTCCTCGAAGGCGATCTTGTCGAGCTTGCGCGCCTTGCTCGTGATGCGCGGGTCCGTCGTGTAGACGCCGTCAACATCAGTGTAGATATCGCAACGTTCCGCCCCGAACGCGGCGGCAAAGGCCACGGCTGTTGTATCAGATCCACCGCGCCCCAAGGTGGTGATGCGGCCTTCGGGGCTGATGCCCTGAAAACCGGCCACGACGGCAACTTTCATGCCTTCGCCGAACTTGGCGTTGATCTTTTCGGTGGGTATCTCTTCGATGCGTGCGTTCGAATGGGCCGAGGTGGTTTTGACAGGCACCTGCCAGCCCTGCCAGCTGCGCGCGGGGATATCCATTTCCTGCAAACGCAGTGCCATCAGGCCCGCGGTCACGTTTTCGCCTGATGACACGATCGCATCATATTCGCGTGCATCATAAAGCGGGGATGTTTCATTGACCCAGCCGACAAGTTCGTTGGTCTTGCCCGACATCGCCGAGACAATAACGATCACATCATAGCCATTGGCGACCTCGACAGCTACGCGTTTTGCCGCGCGTGCGATACGGTCAAGGTTGGCCACCGAAGTGCCGCCAAATTTCATCACGAGCGTTGGCATGGGCTATCTTTCGAAAACGTCTGAATAATCAGCGCTTCCTTTACTGTGCGTGGTCGCAAAGGGCAAATAGTTAGTAAGGGTGCTCCTGCCCGTCCCATGTCAGAAAACAGCCCGTCGTCTGCAGGCTCAGTTCGGCAAATCTCGCGGCCAGCCCTGCGGCGCTTTCTTCCATCGAAATGTCGGCACTGTCGCCGCCCATGTCGGTGCGTACCCAGCCGGGATGATAGATGCCGACAGCGATCCCTTCTGGTGCCAGATCAGTGGCCAGGTTGCGCCCGAGGTTGAGCGCTGCAGCCTTGCTGGCCCGATAGATGTAACTGCCGCCGGGGGCACGCGTGTGTGACGCCATCTGCGACGAGATGATCGCGATTTTGCCTGCTTTGGCGCGCTGCAAATGAGGCAGGAGGTGTTGGATCGTCAGGAAGACGCCGGTGACGTTTGCTGCAAACATCTGTTCCCACATGTCTGCGGGGTAGCCCCCGGCCAATGTTTGCCCTTTGTCGAGATAAACACCTGCGTTGCAGACCAGAAGATCAATCGGCCTATCCCCAAGACGCGCCGCCAAGGCGGCATGTGATGCGGGGTCTGTGACATCAAGTTCATACATCGGCCCTGCATCAGCGGCGCGATGCGTGCCGATGACAGGTTCGCCCGCGTCAGCATAAAGTCCCATAAGCGCCTGACCAATCCCGCGATTGGCCCCTGTGATCAGTGTCGTCATAAGGTGTCCTGTCTTTGGGGCTCAGTTCGTCTTCTTGCGTGGCATGAAGGGCAGCGGCACGACTGGAATACCATCCTCCACCAGCTTTTTGGCCTCGTTCAGGTTGGCCTCGCCGTAAATCGGGCGTTCGGGGACAAGGCCGTCATGCATATCGCGGGCCTCTTTGACAAATCCCTTACCGACATAGTCGGAATGCGCCTCTACTTTCTCACGCAATGCGGCGAGGTCGGCCTCGGAGGGTTTCGGAGCCGTGATCCGCGATGATGTGCTGACAGCTGGTGCCATGATCGTCTTGCGGACCTTGGTGGTGCCGCAGGTGGTGCAATTCACCAAATTGGCCGCGACAAGCTTGTCAAAGGCCTCGCCCGACTGGAACCAGCTTTCGAATTCGTGGTCTTCTTCACATTTGAGGTGGAAACGGATCATCACAACCTATCGCTTACATCTAAATGATAAATAGGCCTTTTGCGCGGGGCTGCAAGCGGCTGCTAGCGCAGGATCTTATGTGGCTTAAACCCCGCGACAATGCGCTTTAGTTCCGGCTCTTTGATTTTCTTGGCGGCTTTGGCGGGCGACATCCACTTGCGGCGGCGCTGCTCTTTTTCGGGCCAGTCCGCATGCACGTGGGTGACATGAAGCGGATAAACCATCGTGACGATTGGGGCGTTATCTACTTTTTGCGGCTTGCTGTAGCTGAACACCCCAAGACAGAAATCAATGGCCTCACCACTTAGTCCCGCCTCTTCAAAGGCCTCCGTCGCGGCAGCGTTTGCAGGCGTTTGTTTGTGCATGGGCCAGCCCTTGGGGATGATCCAGCGTTTGCGTGTGCGGCTGGTAATCAGGCAAACCTGGACCTTATCGTTTTTCACACGCCAGCAGAGGGCCGCAAACTGGGCCCGTACGTCTGTTTTGTGTCCGGTCCGCAGCTTCAAGGGGAGCTGTTTTGCGACTGATTTTGCCATGTTCTCTGCCGCAAATCGCATTACATCAGATTATATGTCAGACGTTATGCAAGCATCCCTTCCACACGCAACCCCACACGCGCGATTTATCGGGTCCGAGATTTATCGGCACTCCAGCTATGGGGCGTGGCATCCGTTGCGCGTGCCGCGTGTCTCGACGGTCATGGACCTTGCGCGCAGCATCGGTTGGCTGCCGCCTGCGCAGTTTATCACCAGTCCGCGCGCCAAGGCGGCGGCGCTTACGGGATATCATACACCGACCTATCTGGCCGCGTTGCAGGCGGCTGAAGCGGCGCAGAGTGTGAGTGAGCAGATACGCCTGAAACACAATTTGGGCACGCCTTCCAATCCGATATTCAAGGAAATGTTCCGCAGGCCTGCCACCGCTGCGGGTGCGTCGCTTTTGGCGGGCGAACTGCTGCGCGACGGCGGTGTAATCTATTCCCCCGCAGGCGGCACGCATCACGGGTTGCCAGACCGCGCAAACGGCTTTTGCTACCTCAATGATCCGGTGCTGGCGATCCAGTCCTTGCGGCGCAACGGCGCCCAGAAGATTGCCTATATTGATATCGACGCCCACCACCCTGACGGGGTCGAGCATGCTTTTGCCTATGATGCGGATACGCTGCAAATCTCGGTGCATGAGGTAAACCGCTGGCCGCGGACAGGTGCTTTGGCGGACATGGGTGTAGGGCAGGTCTATAACCTGCCTGTGCCAGCAGGGTTGAATGACACCGAAATGGCGCTGATCCGCGACACACTGATTTTGCCTTTGGTGGCTGATTTCGGCCCTGATGCGATTGTCCTGCAATGCGGGGCAGATGCGGTGGCAGAAGACCGCCAATCGCGGCTAGCCCTGTCAAACAACGCCCATTGGGCGATTGTCGCAGCCCTGCGCCCGCTGTCGCCGCGTTATCTGGTCCTAGGGGGAGGCGGCTATAACCCGTGGTCGGTGGGCCGGCTCTGGACGGGGGTTTGGGCAACGCTGAATGGCTACGACATTCCGGATGTCCTGCCGCCCGCATCCCAAGCGATCCTCGGTGCTTTGACGTGGACCAGCCCGCTGCGCAAACACCATCCCGAAGCGCACTGGATCACCACACTGCGCGACACCCCGCGCGAAGGGCCGATCAGCGATGCTGTGCGCACGGGCGTGCAGTCATTGGCGATGCGTCGCCCGCGCTGGGCCTGACCCTTGCAAGGGGGCGTAAACGCCCTGATAGTCGCGCCATGAGATTACACATGCTTTTGATCGGGTTTTTTCTGACACTGACCGCCGCTGCAGCGCGGGCCGATGTGCTGATCTTTGCCGCGGCCAGCCTGAAAGAACCCGTCGATCGGATTGCGGCGCAGTTTGATGATGTTGTTGTCTCTTATGGCGGCAGTGGCACCATGGCGCGGCAGGTCAGTTTCGGTGCGCCTGCGGACATTGTGCTTCTGGCGAATACCGATTGGATGG
This sequence comes from Yoonia rosea, assembly GCF_900156505.1. Classification (NCBI taxonomy): domain Bacteria; kingdom Pseudomonadati; phylum Pseudomonadota; class Alphaproteobacteria; order Rhodobacterales; family Paracoccaceae; genus Yoonia; species Yoonia rosea. The sequence goes on from NZ_FTPR01000004.1 coordinate 154,872, forward strand.
ATGTCCTGGTCGCGGGCGATCATGTGCAAGCCGAGAGCGTGTTTGATTTTGCCAGCAACCGCTTGGTGATGATCGGGCCTGAAGGTGCCGGCCCCGTGCCGCTGACATCAGAGGCGATCTTGGACGCATTGGAGGCAGGGCGTATGGCCGTCGGGCTTACGCAGGCAGTTCCGGCAGGCATATACGCCAAGGCTGCGTTGCAGTCGCTGGGCTTGTGGGAGGCGATTGAGGACAAGCTGGCCGAAGTGGACAATGTGCGTGCCGCACTGGCGTTGGTGGCGCGCGGGCAGGCGCCTTTGGGAATCGTTTATCAAAGCGACACGCGGATCACGCAGGATGTGGCCCAAGTTGCTCTGTTTCCGGCCGACAGCCATCCGCCGATACGCTATGTTGCAGCGCTGACCAATAACGCTGACATCGCCGCGCAAGACGTGCTGACCTATCTGCGCGGACCGCAGGGCCAGACGATTTTGGCAGAGGCCGGTTTGCTGCCGCCTGCGGACGATCCGTCATGATCGACGCGCTCGGGCCTGCGGAATGGACCGCGATCTGGTTGTCGTTGCGTGTGGCACTGGTGGCCACCTTGGCGGCACTCCCGGTGGCGATTTGGGTGGCGTATATCCTGGCGCGGAAATCCTTTCCGGGCCGGCAGTTGTTGAATGGTCTGGTGCATTTGCCGTTGGTCTTGCCGCCTGTGGTCACGGGGTATCTTTTGCTAGTGCTTTTCGGCCAACAAGGGCCGGTAGGCAGTCTGCTGTACCAGACCTTTGGCATCAGTTTTGCCTTTCGCTGGACGGGGGCGGCACTGGCGGCCGCGATCATGGCGTTTCCCCTGATGGTGCGCGCGATCCGGCTTGGGTTTGAGGCCGTTGATCCGGGATTGGAGGAGACGGCATCTACCCTTGGTGCGTCGCGCATGCGGGTTTGGCGCACGGTGACACTGCCCTTGGTCGTGCCGGGTATCCTCGCGGGCGCGATATTGGGCTTTGCGAAGGCGCTGGGCGAGTTTGGCGCGACGATCACTTTTGTCGCCGCGATCCCTGGCCAGACCCAGACCATCCCTACCGCGATCTATGGTCTGTTGCAGGTGCCGGGAAGTGAGCCCGCGGTTTTATCACTGGTCGTGGTGTCGGTCATCCTTGCGATGGGCGCGCTCATCCTGTCCGAGTGGCTGGCCCGCCGCATGGCCAAGCGGGTGACAGGCAGATGATCACGGTTGATATCCAAAAGCGGCTGGGCATGTTTGACCTCGATGTGCAATTCGAGGCACCCAAAGGCGTGACGGCGATTTTTGGGCGTTCGGGGTCGGGCAAAACGTCACTGGTCAATGCTGTTGCGGGGCTCTTGCGCCCGGATTTGGGGCGGATCGCGGTCGGTGATGCCGTTCTCTTTGATGCGGCGACCCGCCAGCACCTGCCGCCGCACAAACGGCGTATCGGTTATGTGTTCCAAGACGCGCGTCTTTTCCCGCATATGACCGTTCAGCGAAATCTGACCTATGGTGGCGATCATGATGCAGCCCGCGTGATTGATGTGCTGGGGCTTTCGCATCTGCTCGCGCGGATGCCAGCAGGTCTGTCTGGGGGCGAGCGCCAGCGCGTGGCTCTGGGCCGTGCGCTGATGTGTGATCCGCAGCTATTGTTGATGGATGAACCGCTTGCTGCCCTTGATGCCCCGCGTAAGGCTGAAATCCTGCCGTTCATCGAACGGCTGCGCGATGAGGTCGAAACACCCATGCTTTATGTCAGCCATGATGTGTCCGAGGTCGCCCGCTTGGCTACGACACTTGTGGTGCTGGACGCAGGCCATGTGGTGGCCTCTGGACCGGTAGGTCAGGTATTGTCCCAGCCCGAAACGATGCCGTTGGTCGGCGTCCGCGCAGCGGGTGCGGTGATCACCACCAAAGTTGCGGGGCGGTTGCTGGATGACGGATTGACAGAACTTGCCTTTTCTGGCGGACGTTTGATCTTGCCGGGGATTTTGGGCGTGTTGGGCCAAACAATCCGTGTGCGTATTCCGGCGCAGGATGTGATCCTCTCAACGGTCGCCCCGCAAGGTTTGAGCGCATTGAATGTCCTGCCCGTTGAAATCACCCGTGTTGAACAAGGGCGCGGCCCCGGTGTTGCGGTCGGGCTGCGTGCGGGGAATGATCACCTCTTGGCGCGTGTGACACGGCGCAGCGCATTGCGGATGAATTTGGCGGTAGGACAGAAGATTTATGCCATCATCAAGGCAACCGCGGTTGGGCCAGAAGACATCGGGCAATGATCAGGTTTCTGTCGTACAGTCGAAGAGACCAAGTAAATCTGCGGCCAGCGCATCGGTTTGCGTGCTTGCAATCTTGATTGCGCGGCCTGCGTTTTCGGCGATGCGCGGCAAATCACCTGACACCAGCGCCTTCGCGATATCATCGGCAGTCGCGACCGCAATAGCACCTGAAGCATCGGCCAGTTGCGCAAAGTCGGTTTTGAAATTGGCGACCCGCGGCCCGTGCAATATGGCACAGCCCAAAGCAGCGGCTTCCCACGGGTTATGCCCCTCGACATCGCCGAATGTCCCGCCGATCAACACGGTTTGGGCGAGGCGATAGATCAGGCCAAGGTCACCGTAAGTATCACAGAGCCAGACGGCATCATCCGGCGCTGGAACCTCCCCCTTGGACCGACGCGGGCCAATTTCCTCAAGGGTGTGCTGTGGCAGTCTGGGGGCAATGATGAGAAGCGCGGTTGAATCTGTGTCGCGCAGTTTCTGATGGGCTGTACGTGCAAGCGCAATATCGTCTGGATGCGCGGGGGCTACGGCCCAAATGCGGCGCTGGGCGAGCGTTCTCTGTAGCCTCTCCAATTCCGCCTCATCACAGACCAACAATGGCGCGGCAGGTTTGAGCGATCCTGTGACCTTCACCTTTGCGCCAAGTGAGGCGAGATGTGCTGCGGTCGCGGCATCCTGCGCAGTGATCATTGCCATCGCGCTGTAAAGATCGCGGTAAAGCCCCGCTGCCCTTTGGTGCGACCGGAATGACGCAGCATTCATGCGCGCGGCCACCATGCATTGCGGCACTTGGCGACTGGCCAGATCGCTAACCATGCCCGGCCAGAGGTCTTGCTCGACCCAGATGCACAGATCAGGGCGAAAATGATCGAGGAAACGGCGGCGAAAGGCGGGCGCATCAAGCGGCAAAAACTGATGCGTCGTCCGGGGTGGAGCGTTCTTGGCAAAGACTTCGGCCGAGGTAGCCGTGGTCGATGTCACAAGGAATGACAGATCAGGCCGTTGCTGCCCCAGACGTGCGATCAGGCCGCGCAGGGAAAGCACTTCGCCCAATCCGACCGCGTGAAGCCATATCAATGGACCGTCAGGGCGTGGGGCGAGGTTTCGGCCCATCTTTTCCTGCCAGCGCGTCGGGTGTTCCTTGCCGCGCTGCAATCGGCGGCGCAGCACAGGCTTGGCGGCGGGTGCAATCAGATGGCTTGCAGCAAGATAGCTGCGCAACGCCAAACCCCGATGCATGTCAGCTGGGGATGTCATGAAATGTCTTTTGCAAGGAGCTCTGCCAGAAATCCTCGGATTTCAGGGCGTCCACAAAGCGCTCGGATGCGCTGCCACCGCCAAAGGCGTCGTGACGCGGGTATGCCTCGCCCCATCTGTTCTGCAAGAATGTATTGATCGCTGCAGTATCTGTCGCATCGGCGAAAAAGACGGATGGTGATTTGGCGCGATTGGTCTGGCGTGTGCCAATATCAAGGGATGGCAGGCCAAGGAACGGGGCTTCGCGCACACCTGCCGATGAATTGCCAACCATCGCTTTGGCATTCTTCATCAGTTCCGAGAAGTGAGCGAAACGCATGGACGGCAGAACGCGGAACCGCTCGTTGGGCAAGCGGGCAATCGCATCAAAAATAGCAGCAGACCCGGGGTCATTGTTCGGGGCGATGACGACAAAATTGCGCCCTGACCGATCAAGCGCGTCGAATAGTGCGTCGGCTTGCGCGCCCATCGTGTCGGCTTCGGAGGTGACAGGATGGAAAACACAAATGCCATAATCACCGAAAGGTATGGCATAGCGCTCGCGAACTTGGGCAAGGGTGACGCCCGATGGCCCTGCGTGAAAATCCAGCTCGGGCGATCCGATGGCGCGGATATTCGCTTCAGGCTCGCCCAGCGCCATCACGCGCCGTGCAGCATCCTGCGATGAGACAAAATGCTGACTGGCCAGTTTGCTGTTACAATGACGGTAGATCTCATCAATCGTGCCCGAAACCTCGCCGCCTTCGATATGGGCGCAACGGATATAGTTGGTGGCACAAACCAGCGCGCAAGCAAGCGCCTCAACCCGGTCACCGTGGATCACCACAAGATCGGGGGCGTATTCCTTTACGAAATCCGAAAACCCGATGATCGTCTTGGCCAACACCATATCCTGTGGATCGCCAGGCCGCTGGTTGAGGAATTCATGAACCTGTACTCCGGATGTGCGGTGCACCTCCAGTTTGGTCAGCCCGTAGCGTTTGAGCATGTGCATCCCGGTCGTGAAGAACGACACGTCAAACCCTGCATCCCGCGTGGCAACGGCCAAAGGCTCAAGCTTGCCAAAATCGGCCCGTGTTCCGGTGACAAAAAGAACTGTGCGCGGCATCCCGATTCCCAAATCAATACGCTATCGGATGTCCCGATCCTTGCTGGAATGAAGGTTACCGTGATGTCGCCGGAAAGGAAACGGGCTTTGGCCTTGGGCGCGTTGCGTTCTTGCCCAAGTCGTCAGCTGCGTTTATCTAAGCGCTTGACCTTATCAGGCGTCATCCTTAGGTGACATGCTTACGAGGCGAGTGGGCAGGTAGGTTATGCAGCGGATTGCAAATCCGTGTAGACCGGTTCGATTCCGGTACTCGCCTCCATTTAATTTCAATGGCTTAGTAGTGAGCACAGCATCTGTGGCCAGCCAAGTCCAAACATTCTGCTTTTGCTCTGTTGGAATTTGCTGCGCCTGAATCGCTCTCGCGCGTTGCCGAACTTGTCGTGTGGCGGAGACGAAGGGATTCGAACCCTCGAGACGGTTTCCCGCCTACTCCCTTAGCAGGGGAGCGCCTTCGACCACTCGGCCACGTCTCCGCCGACGCGTCTAGCAGGAACAAACTGCGGATCACAAGTAGAATCTTGGATTTTGCGGGCTTTACGTCTTTGCTGTTCTGCCTGCCGATTTCGCAGCGGGGCGGACGTTGCGAAAAAGGACAAAGTGAAATAGAACAAAGAGTGAACATTAAGAGGGATTCGGTGTGTCGTGTGTGACCCCACTTCGTTTACACAAAGCTTTGGCAGAGCAGGGGGCGCGTGCTGCGCCAATCGCCCATACCTTGTCAGAGGCTTTTGCGAGCCACCCTGCAGACGCCAGTGCCGTGGGTTTTGCTCTCTCGCGGCTGCCACGCGGTACGGCGCCTGTCCTATGGGTGCAGGATCGGTTGTCCCGCAAAGAGGCGGGGCGTCCTGCGCTGGCGGGAATGTGTGTGGATCGTCCGGTGATTATGGTCGATCTTTCGCGTGCCATGGACGTGTTGTGGGCGATGGAGGACGGGTTGCGCTGTCGCAGTCTTGGCGCTGTGATTGGCGAGATTTGGGGCGATCCGCCCTGTCTGGATTTTACCGCAACCAAGCGACTGGCCTTGCGCGCAGAGGCCGGCGATGTGCCCTGCTGGTTGATCCGCAGGGCGGCCAGCCCCGATCTCAGCGCTGCGCGCGAACGTTGGCGTATTACAAGTATTCCCTCTGCCCCGCATCCGCACGATCCGCAGGCCCCCGGCGCGCCGCGCTGGGCGCTCGATCTGTTTCGCGCGCGCCATACCAGGCCCGGCCAATGGGTGGCCAGCTATGACCGCGCGACGGATCGTGTCGATCTCGCTGCCCCAGTTCGCGATCGAGCGGTGGATGCGCGTGATGGAACGGCAGGGGAACGCACCGCCGGATGATATCCCCGTGGTGCTGGCCCGCGAGGGGCAGCATGGGCCGGTTATTCATGCAGCCAACCGGACCGCGCGGCTTGAAGGGATCACGCCGGGATCGCGGGTGGTCGATATGCGCGCGATTTGCCCCGAACTGCAGGTCGCATATGCCGATGAGGCAGGCGATCGTGCCGCCCTTGACCGGCTGGTCCTTTGGGCGCGCCGGTGGTGCCCGTGGACGGTGCGGGATGGCGATGACGGGCTCATTCTGGATACCACAGGGGCCGACCATCTTTGGGGGGGTGAGGCGGCCATGCTGGTCGAGATGGAAACGCAGTTATCCTTGCTGGGTCTGACCGCGCGGTTGGCGGTGGCGCCCACATGGGGGGCGGCCTGGGCGCTTGCGCGTTTCGGTCCGGTGCGCGCGATCTGCGGGGCGGATGAGATTTATTTCAAACTGGGGGCCTTGCCGGTGGCCGGTTTGCGGCTGGATGCGCCGACGCTGCTTTTGCTGCGCCGCCTGGGGTTGAAAACCATTGGTGCGGTCATGGATGTCCCGCGCCTGTCGCTGACCCGCCGCTTTGTGAAGGCAGGGTTGCAGGCCAATCCCCTGATGCGGCTGGACCAGTTGATGGGCAAATTGGCTGAACCTGTCTCCAGCGTCGATGCCAAGCCTGTGATCCGCGCGCAGGCCCGCCTCGCCGAGCCGATTTTTGATCCAACACCCCATCTGCCGGAGCTTTGCGCGGACCTCTGTGACCAGTTGAAACAAGCCGGGCAGGGCTGCCGGCGCCTGCATCTGATGGTTTATAGAACGGACGGTGATGTCAGCCATGTTGATGTCGCGACCTCTGCGCCCACACGCGATCCTGCGCATTTGCAGGGTCTTTTTCGGGATAAGCTGGAACGTATCAACCCCGGTTTCGGGTTTGACCTGATCACGCTTGCGGCAGGTGCGGTGGAGGAAATGCAGGATCGCCAAACCCGTTTGGAGGGCGGGGCGGACGATGACCTTCATCTGACACAGCTGATTGACCGGCTCAGCGCGAAATTCGGGCCCCGCGCCGTTACCCGCCCGATCTTGCGTCAAAGCCATCTGCCGGAACGGGCTGAGGCGCAGATTGCAGCGCTGGCCTCGGTTCCTGAGACGGGTGTGGTTTTGACCAAAGAACGCCCCCTGCGCCTGCTTGATCACCCCGAAGAGGTGCGCGTGCTCTACGCCGTGCCTGAAGGCCCGCCTGCACAATTTGTCTGGCGCAGGCAAACACACCGTGTGGCCCGTTATGCAGGGCCCGAACGGATCGCGCCCGAGTGGTGGAAGGACCGCCCCGGCACGCGGTTGCGTGACTATTTCAAGGTTGAGAACCAGACGGGTCTGCGGTTGTGGCTGTATCGCGAAGGCCTGCATGAGGATGGGCGCGGGGGGGATCCGCGCTGGTTTGTGCATGGGTTTTTCGCATGAACCTGTGGTGCATATTGTGGGTTTGGGATGCCTCCGGCAGTGGGGTGAGTGGCGTCTTGGAAACTGTCCAGTGGACAGTTTCAGCCGCGAACGGGCGGAGCCCATTTGGCAAGATGATAAGCCTGTCGGATCGGGGGGTGGAAAATGCCTGAAAACGACCACCAACACCCCCGACGTACGCTGGATGGCGATGATTTTCCGCCAAACCCCCGGGCATCCTTTGTCGAACTGGGGGTGACGACCTGTTTTTCCTTTCTGCGCGGGGCCTCAGATGCGGTGGATCTGGCTGCAACCGCTTGGGCGCTGGGCTATGATGCCTTGGGCTGTGCGGATCTCAACACGATGGCCGGTGTTGTGCGCCTGCACACCGAAGCAACCAAGGCGAAGATTCGCCCTGTCATTGGGTGCCGTATCCAGCTGGTCAGTGGTGAGGCTTTCCTTGCCTATCCCAGAGACCGTGCCGCTTATGGGCGGCTGTGCACCTTGCTGTCCAAGGGCAAAATGCACGGGGTTGATGGCGCGTGGCAGGACAAGGGGGCCTGCGATATCACGCTGGGTGATTTGGCCCAGCAGAGCGCAGGGGTGCAGTTGATCGCACTGCCAGGTGCAGACCTGAATCATTTCAGTGCCGGTTTGCGGCGGCTGACCCGTGCGTTGCCGACGCTGAAACATATCGCGGCGAGCTATCTTTATCGCGGCGATGATCGCGCGCGGATCAACCGGCTTGATGCACTGGCCCGTGCCAACGGGCTCTCTATTCTGGCGACGAATGACGTGCATTATCACGCCGCCGACAGGCGCCCTTTGCAGGATGTCATGACCTGCATCCTGCACAAAACCACGATCCACAAAGCGGGGTTTCTGCTGGATGCCAACGCCGAACGACACCTGAAATCGCCGGCGCAAATGGAACGGCTTTTCGCCGAATGGCCCCATGCAATCGCGGCAACCCGCAACGTGGCGGATGCGTGCAGTTTTAACCTGACCGAACTGGCCTATGAGTACCCGCGCGAGACGGTGCCGGATGGGTCTACTGCGCAAGAACACCTTGAAGCGCTGACATGGAAAGGGGCCGCCACCCGCTACCCCGAGGGTGTCCCGCCTGAGATCACGGCAGTCCTGCGCAAAGAACTGGCCCTGATTGCCAAGCTTGATATCGCCCAGTATTTTCTGACCATCGAACAGATCGTTGATTTCGCGCGCCACCAGACCACGCCGGAAATCCTGTGTCAGGGCAGGGGCTCTGCGGCGAATTCCGCTGTCTGTTACGTGCTTGGGATTACCTCTGTTGATCCCAACAAGAACGATCTGCTGTTCGAGCGGTTTATCAGCGAAGAGCGCCGCGAACCCCCTGATATCGACGTGGATTTCGAACATGAACGCCGTGAAGAGGTGATCCAGCATATCTACCGAAAATACGGGCGCCACCGTGCCGCCCTATGTGCGACCGTGATCCACTACCGGCCCCGCATGGCGGTGCGCGAGGTGGGCAAAGTCATGGGCCTGTCCGAGGATATCACAACCGCATTGGCCAAAACCATCTGGGGGTCATGGGGGCGCGAAGTGGGCGCGCGCGAGGCGGCCGAGGCAGGGATCGACCTGCGCGATCCGCTGATGGCGCGCACCATCAAACTGGCCGACCAGATGATCGGCATGCCGCGGCATCTGGGCCAGCATGTGGGGGGCTTTGTCCTGACCGAAAAACCGCTGGTGGAAACTGTGCCCATCGGCAATGGCGCGATGCCCGATCGCAGTTTTATCGAATGGGACAAGGATGACATCGACGCGTTGCGCATCCTCAAGGTTGATGTGTTGGCGCTTGGCATGTTGACATGTATCCGCAAGGCCTTTGATCTGATTGATGCCCATTACGGCAAGCGCTTCACCCTTGCCACGGTCCCGCAAGAGGACCCGGCGGTTTATGATATGTTGTGTCGTGGGGACAGTCTGGGCACCTTTCAGGTGGAAAGCCGCGCACAGATGAACATGCTGCCGCGCCTGAAACCGCGTGAATTCTACGATCTGGTCATTCAGGTCGCCATCGTGCGGCCCGGGCCCATTCAGGGGGACATGGTCCATCCCTATCTGCGCCGCCGCAGTGGCAAGGAACCGCCGGAATATCCATCCCCCGGTCCGGGGCATGATCCTGACGAACTGCGCAAAGTGCTGGGGCGCACTCTTGGTGTGCCGATCTTTCAGGAACAGGCGATGAAAATCGCCATGGTCGCGGCGGAGTTTTCCACCAAAGAAGCCAATGAGCTACGCAAAGCCATGGCCACCTTCCGGTCCCGCGGCACCATTGGTGCGCTTGAGGACAAGATGGTCAGCCGCATGATCAAACGCGGCTATGATCCGGAATTTGCGGCACGCTGTTTCAACCAGATCAAAGGCTTCGGCGACTACGGCTTCCCCGAAAGCCATGCCGCCAGTTTCGCGCATCTGGTCTATATTTCTTGCTGGCTGAAGTGCCATTATCCGGATGTGTTCTGTGCGGCCTTGCTCAATTCCCAGCCGATGGGGTTTTACGCCCCCGCCCAGATCGTGCGCGATGCCCGCGAACATCAGGTGATCGTGCGGGCAGCTGATGTGAATTATTCGGATTGGGACAATACGCTGGAACCCGTCAGCCCCGGTGTCTTTGCCGTGCGGTTGGGCCTGCGCCAGATTGACGGGATGCGGCAGGAGATGGGGCAGCGTGTGATGGATGCCCGCACGGCACCTTTCACCGATTTGGCCGACCTGAAAGAACGCGCGCGGCTTGATGCGGGCACAATGCGCAAACTCGCCGCCGCCGATGCGTTGCGATCCATGACACTTGACCGGCGACAAGCGCTTTGGGACGCGCGCGCCCTGCGCGACGCACCGGACCTGCCGCTTTTTGCGGACACCCGCGATGAGGGGGAAGAACAGCGTTTTGACCTGCCCCAGATGCCTGTGTGCGAACATGTGGTGGCGGACTACCAGACGACGCGACTGTCACTCAAAGCGCATCCGATGTCCTTCCTGCGCCGCAGTATGGACAAACAGGGCTATGCCCCGACCCGTGCCCTGCAGGACATGCGCAACGGGTGGCAGATCAAACTGGCTGGCATCGTATTGATCCGGCAACGCCCGGGCAGTGCCAAGGGCGTGTGCTTCATCACGCTTGAGGATGAAACCGGTGTGGCCAATCTGGTGGTGTGGCCCAAGGTGATGGAGGCTTATCGCAAGGTCATCATGCGGGCCCGCGTCATTGACGTACGCGGGACCATCCAGCGCGATGCCGATGTGATCCATGTGGTCGCCCATCACCTGACCGACCGCAGTGATGCGCTGGAACGGCTATCGCATGACCGGATGGAGGCACCATTGGCGCGCGCGGATGAGATCAAAAAGGCCATACCACATGACCCAAGGGGCAGGCATCCGCGCGATGTGCGGGTCATCCCCAAGTCGCGAGATTTTCACTAGCTCAGGCCAGCTTAAGTCCCCGTCGCCTTGTGTGATGTGTTATCGATGATTGAAAAATTTCCCTTATTTTGCTCTCTGGCAGCGCGTTGTGGTGTGCGGAACCCTTTCAACGAGTCGGACAACCGCAGAGATTCATCGCGCAAAAACCGGACAGCAGTGCCCGTCTGCTCGACCATCGACGCATTCTTCTGGGTCATATTATCCAAGGTCCGGACGCTACCGTTGATTTCATCAAGATCACTGGCCTGTCGGCGGACGGATTGCGCGATATCCGATACGAGCCCGCCGAGGGATTCGACATGTTCCAACACTTCACCAAGCTTAAGGCCTGTATTCTGCACCAGTTTATTGCCGGATTGAATCTCGGCAGCACTGGTCGATATCAGCGCCTTGATTTCCTTTGCCGAATCCGTGGCATTCTTGGCAAGCCCGCGCACTTCGGAGGCGACAACAGCAAATCCGCGACCTGCATCACCGGCACGTGCCGCTTCAACACCTGCATTCAATGCAAGCAGATTTGTTTGAAAGGCGATATCTTCGATCACGCCAATAATCTTGGTGATTTCACCCGATGATGCCTCGATACGCCCGATTGATTGCATCGCGGCTTCCAATGCTGTGCGACTATCCGACGAAAGCGATTGGCTGCGGGTTGCGGCCGCATCCGCCTGATCCGCTTTTTGTACAATTTGCGTTGTCTCCTCGGTCAAGCGGTTCAGCGAAGTCGCTGAACCCGCCAGTGTTTTGGCCTGACTTTCGACGCGCGTTGCCAGTTCAGCGGATTCCGCACCGATCGACTGGCCGATCCTTTCGACTTCATCGGCAATGCTGCCAATGTCCGAAATGGTCTGTGAAAGATGCGTCACGAACTGGTTAAAGTCATCACGCAGCGCAGCATAATCCTGCGGGAAGCTTTCACCATAGCGCGCGGAGACCCGCACCATCAGATCCTGTTTCGCAAGTTTTTCCAGCGCATCGCGCAAAGCACTCACCGCGAAGGCTTGCTCGGCCTGTGCGGTTTCAGAGGCCTGTTTCACGGCTTCCGCGCGTTTCAATTCGTCCTGAAATCCTGAAATTTCTTTTGCGATCGCACCGATCTGGTCTTTGCGCGCGATAAAAGGAATTGTTTCATGCAAATGGCCCTGTGCCACTTGCGAAATCCGGTCTGCCAGAATGCTCAGCGGGTGCAAAAGCCACGAAATCAGCACTGCCAATGAAGCAGCACCAACAAGAATAATCGCTGCCGCCGTTCCGGACCCCAACCAGAAGCTTGATGCAAGTGCCGCGTCGATCCGCGTGCGTTCGACACCTACGTAGAAAATCCCGATTACGTCACCGCGGCTATCAATGACCGGTTCGTAAATCGTCAGATAGGGTTTGCCGAGAATCACCGCTTCTCCGCGAAATGTTTGCTTGTTTCTCACGACATCGAACACTGGATTGGTGGTCCCCAAGGGTGTGCCAACGGCGCGTTCCCCATTAGGCTTGATAATATTTGTCGTGCGCCGAATGAAATCACCTGCGCCCTGATCCCACACAAATACGGTCGCTGTTTCCCCTGATATTGCACCGACGCGATCGATCAAACGGTGGTCATCAAAAGCAGGAATCGCGTCCCAATTCACGGATGTGACAGCGCCATCTGCCCCGTATGACACTGCGATATCATCGAATTGATCCATGAAAGTTGATGTCAGAATGCGCAGCCCTGTATTCTGTTCCAACTGCGCTTTTTCCAATAACGTCTGTTTTTGTGAATATTGCAGAACGCCGATCACCATCGCAAACAGGGCTGCGATAAGGATCACCGAACTGATGATCAATTGACCACGCAGTGACATGTTCGAGATGAAATTGCGCATGCGGTATACTCCGGATTTCCTTGCAGGTTAGAGGTCTCGCGCAAAACCCTTGTCAAACAGTGAACGCGGGCCGGAAAGTTTGATTTTTTCTCTTATGAGCTTTCATCACGCGTGGTGAAAAAGATTCTTCCTCAAGGCCGTCGAAGCCGTTTGTATCGCCGATTCATCGCTTCTAAGCTGGCGCTGAATTTGCACGTGAAGGAGCCCCGCAATGCAGCAACATATACGCATGGGCGTAGATATCGGCGGGACCTTTACGGATGTGGTGTTGGAGGTGGGGGATGCGCCCTATTCCACCAAGGTACTGACCACCTATGCCGCCCCCGAAAACGCAATTATCGAAGGGATGCATCAGGTCTGTGACAAGGCAGGTATCAAGCCTTCCCAGATCGACCAGATCATCCACGGCACAACCCTTGCCACCAACGCGCTGATCGAACGGCGTGGGGCGAAAACAGCGCTGATTACCACTGAAGGCTTCCGTGATGTCACCGAGATGCGCACCGAAAGCCGCTTTGAACAATATGATCTTAACCTGCAACTGCCCGAACCGCTCTTGCCGCGCCAACACCGCTTTACGCTCAAAGAACGCATTGACGCGCGGGGCGACGTGCTGGTGGCGCTGGACCGCGCCGATGTTGAAACACTTGCTGATGAAATGGCTTCTTACGGCTTTGAAAGCATCGCTATCGGCTTGCTCCACGCCTATCTCAATGACAGCCACGAACGCATGATCCGCGAGGTCTTTGCGCAAAAGCTGCCCGATGTGATGATTTCGCTTTCATCCGAAGTGTCGCCGCAGATGCGCGAGTATGAACGCTTCAATACGACAGTTGCCAACGCCTATATCAAACCGCTGATGAAGTCCTATCTGGGCCGTCTGAAAGGGCGCCTGACCAATGAAGGGGCGGCTTGTCCCATCTTTCTGATGCACTCGGGGGGCGGGATTATCAGCCTTGAGAGCGCGGCTGAATTCCCTGTCCGGCTGGTTGAATCCGGTCCTGCGGGCGGTGCGGTCTTTGCCGCCGATATTGCGGCCCGCTATGGCCTGAACAAGGTACTGTCCTTTGATATGGGCGGGACAACGGCCAAGATTTGCCTGATCAAAAATCAAACTCCCAAGACCGCACGCGTCTTTGAGGTTGCGCGCACCTATCGCTTCAAAAAGGGCTCGGGCATGCCCATCTCGATCCCTGTCATTGATATGGTCGAAATCGGGGCAGGGGGCGGCAGCCTTGCCCATGTGGATGCGATGCGCCAGATCCGTGTTGGCCCCGAAAGTGCAGGATCAGAGCCGGGTCCAGCCTGCTACGGACGCGGCGGTGCGCGCCCTGCAGTAACGGATGCGGACCTGACACTGGGCAAGCTGGATCCCGACCATTTCGCAGGGGGGGCGATCAAACTTGATGCTGCTGCCGCGTCGCAGGCGCTGGGCACGTTAGGTGCGCCGCTCGAAATGGATGCGCAAATGGCGGCCTTCGGGCTGGCTGAAGTGGTCGATGAAAACATGGCCAATGCTGCGCGCGTACATGCGGTGGAAAACGGTGAAGATCTTGCCAACTACACCATGATTGCCTTTGGTGGCGCGGCACCGCTGCACGCGGGACGGCTTTGTGAAAAACTTGGCATCGACCGCTTGCTGGTGCCAACCGGCGCAGGTGTCGGTTCGGCGATCGGTTTCCTGCGCGCGCCATTCAGCTTTGAAGCGACCCGCAGTGTTTACATGAAGCTTTCCGGTTTTGCGCCGCAGGTGGTCAAGACGCTGCTTGCTGAAATGGAGGCCGAAGCCACGGGTTTCGTGCGCACCTGTGACGCTGATGCGCCGATCAAAGCTGAATTCAAGGTCTATATGCGCTACACTGGCCAAGGCTGGGAAATCCCGATCAGCTTGACGCCCGAGCAAGCGCAGACCCCTGATGCGGCAGAGTTCCTTGCACTTTTTGAGGCGGATTATACTACGCTCTTCGGGCGCACGGTGGCAGGGATGGATGTTGAAATCACCGTCTGGGCTGTGAACGCGACGACCGAGGTGGCGGCTGTTGAAACGCTTGGCGCAACGCCCGGCGGCAAGGGTGCAGTGTCGGTTAACACCCGCGCGCTTTTTGATCCGATCAAAGGCGCGCCTTCCGCCGCGGCCATCGTTCCGCGTGCAGCCCTCTGTGCCGGTGATTGGGTCGCGGGCCCTGCGCTGATCACCGAGGATGAAACGACCATCGTCGTTCCCGCAAGTCGCACCGCCACAGCACGCCCCGATGGTACCATCGACATTACGGAGAAACGCACATGAGCAACGTTGCATTCCAGGTGATGTGGAACCGCCTGATCTCGGTCGTCGAGGAACAGGCGCAGGCGCTGGTCCGTACCGCATTTTCGACTTCTGTGCGCGAAGCAGGCGATCTCTCGGCCGGGGTTTACAACGCTGACGGCCTCATGCTCGCACAGGCGGTTACAGGCACGCCCGGCCATGTGAATGCGATGGCCGATGCTGTCGCGCATTTCATCCGCCGGATTGGCCGTGAGAATATCCAAGAAGGCGACGTCTATATCACCAACGATCCATGGGAAGGCACCGGCCATCTGCATGATATCACCGTCGTGACGCCGTCATTTCATAACGGTCACCACGCAGGCTTTTTCGCCTGTACCGCCCATGTGGTCGATATTGGCGGGCGGGGTTTTGGCGCGGATGCGGCAAGCGTTTACGAAGAGGGTATCTATATCCCGATTATGAAATTCGCGGATCGCGGTAAGGTGGATGAAACCCTGATCCGCCTGTTGCGCGGCAATGTGCGCGAACCCGATCAGCTGATCGGTGATATCTATGCGCTGGCCACCTGCAATGAGATCGGACACCGGCGGCTGACAGAAATGATGGACGAATTCGGCCTCGGCGACCTGACAGGGATCGGTGATTTCATCCTCGAAAATTCGCGCCGCGCCACGCTGGAACGCATCGCGGCGCTACCGCGCGAAACCGCGACAGGGGCGATGCGGATTGACGGGTTTGACCGGCCTATTGATCTGAAGGTCAGGCTCGAGATCGCAGAGGACCGGATTTCATGTGATTTCGCGGGCACCTCTGGTGTGGATAAAAAAGGTATCAACGTGCCCATGGTCTATACCAAGGCTTATGCCTGCTACGCGCTCAAATGCGCCATCGCCCCAGAAATCCCCAACAATGCCGCGTCGCTGGCTCCGTTTGAGGTGACAGCTCCTGTCGATAGCATCGTCAACGCAGTCCACCCCGCGCCGGTCGCCTTGCGCCACATCATCGGCCATATGATCCCCGATGCGGTCTATGATGCGCTGGATAAAATTTTGCCCGCAACCGTGCCTGCCGAAGGGGCTGGGTGTCTGTGCAATTTCCAGGTCTCGTTACGGCCTGCGGCGGGCCACCAAGGGCGCAGGTCCGAGGTGCTGACCTTCAACTCTGGCGGTGCAGGTGCGCGGCCCACCGTGGACGGACTGAATGCGACGGCCTTTCCTTCGGGCGTGATGACCATGCCGATCGAGGCGACGGAACATACAGGCCCGGTCATTATCTGGCGCAAGGAACTGCGTCCTGACAGTGGTGGCGCTGGGCAGTACCGCGGCGGTCTGGGGCAATATATGGAGGTCGGTGCCACGGCAGGGCATGAATTTGATTTCTCGGCCATGTTTGACCGTGTCGATCATCCTGCGCGCGGGCGGCAGGGCGGGCAGGGTGGCGCACCGACAGCAATTGCGCAGGATGATGGCACCGCAATGCAAGGCAAAGGCAAGCAGTTTGTCCCCGAAGGCCGACGCGTCATGCTGGCTTTGCCCGGAGGCGCAGGCTATGGCCCCGCCTCCGCACGCGATCCCGCGCTTGTGAAACGTGATCTTGCCCGTGGGTATATTTCGGCGACATCTGCCCGTGATGATTATGGTCTGAGCGAGGATGAAATCGCGGCTGTTCTTGCGGCTGTCAGCAAAGGGGAAACCGTGTGATGCAAGCGCCTGAGCACGCAAACTATGACGTCGTCATCGTCGGTGGGGCGATCTACGGATCGGCCGTCGCTTGGTTCCTGACTGACAACCCTGATTTTGACGGCACAATCTTGGTCGTTGAACGCGACCCGACCTATGAATTCGCCTCGACCTCGCACACCAATTCCTGCATCCGCCAGCAGTTCAGCGAGGAAATCAACGTGCGGATTTCCCAGTTTGCGGCGGACTATATCAAGAATTTCCGCAGCCATATGGGGGGCGATGCCCGCATCCCGCAACCGCTGATCCATAGTTTCGGCTATCTTTATCTGGCAGATAACGCAGGTTTTGCCGCAGCGCTGCGCGAAGCCCAGAAAATTCAGGCGGCTTGCGGTGCGGGCACGCGCCATATGAGCCGTGATGAAATCGCGCAGGCCTATCCGTTCTATCAGCTCGATGACATCATCGCAGGCAACCACAATACAGTGGATGAAGGGTATTTCGACGGTCACACGCTTTTCGACTGGTGGCGGCGCATGGCGAAAGAGCGCGGCGTGACCTTCCTGACCAACGAAGTGGTTGCGATGAACCGCAACGCCGCAGGCACCCGCGTGGAGAGTGTGATCCTCAAATCAGGCGAGGTTGTGGGCTGCGGCACGGTCGTCAACGCCTCGGGTCCGCGCGCTTTGCTCACCGCCCGTATGGCGGGTATCGACATGCCCGTCGAGCCGCGCAAACGTTACACCTTTGTCTTTGAAGCGGCAGAACCGCTGGACCGCGATCTGCCACTGACGATTGACCCCTCGGGCGTACATATGCGTACCGATGGCGCCTATTATATGGCGGGCTGTCCGCCCGATGACGACGGGCCTGTCGATTATGCCGATTTCGCCGCTGACCATAGCATCTGGGAAGACAAGGTCTGGCCGATCCTCGCGACCCGTATCCCGCAATTCGAGGCGCTGAAGCTGCGCAATGCGTGGGTCGGGCATTACGCCTACAATACCTTTGACCAGAACGCTATTTTGGGGGCACACGACGCGGTCGCGAACTTTGTTTTTGTGAACGGGTTCTCGGGCCATGGTTTGCAGCAATCCCCTGCCATCGGGCGCGGCACGGCGGAATTGATCACTTACGGGGAATATCGCACGCTGGATCTGACCCCGTTGAACTTTACCCGCATTGCGCAAGGCGCCCGATTTGTCGAAAAGGCCGTGATATGAAGATGGCGCCCAACCCCTTTCTGGCCGCAATCCGTGCAGGCCGTCCGCAAATCGGGCTATGGATCAGCCTGTCGCACAATTATA
The DNA here is from genome assembly GCF_900156505.1 of Yoonia rosea. Classification (NCBI taxonomy): domain Bacteria; kingdom Pseudomonadati; phylum Pseudomonadota; class Alphaproteobacteria; order Rhodobacterales; family Paracoccaceae; genus Yoonia; species Yoonia rosea. The sequence goes on from NZ_FTPR01000004.1 coordinate 172,834, forward strand.
CCGCCGAGGTCGTGGCAGGTGCAGGCTATGATTGGCTCTTGGTTGATATGGAGCACACACCCAGCGATCTGGCGACCGTTCTGGGCCAACTGCAGGCGATTGCAGCGCATGGGTCAACCGCCCTCGTGCGCCCACCCTGGAACGACACTGTGATGGTGAAGCGCCTTTTGGACATGGGCGCGCCGGGGTTGCTTTTCCCGATGGTCCAGTCGGTGCAGGAAGCGCAGGCCGCCGTCGCCGCCTGTCGTTATCCACCCCAAGGTGTGCGGGGCGTGGCTGGGTCCATCCGCGCCAACAACTTTGGGCGGATCACCGACTATTATGCCAAAGCAGGTGATGAAACAGCCGTGCTGGTGCAGGTCGAAACCCGCATGGCCGTGGCGCAGGCGTTAGAGATCGGTCAGGTCGCCGGGGTGGATGGTGTCTTTTTCGGACCCGCCGATATTGCAGCGGATATGGGGCTACTCGGCAAACACATGTCGCAGGAAGTCTGGGACCTGATCCTGCCTGCGGCGCGCAAGCTGATGGATGCGGGCATCCCTGTGGGCACCTTGGTGACGGACCCTGTGTTCGCTGCAAAGCTGCTCTCTGACGGGTTCACCTTTGTGGCCTGCGGCACGGATACGAATTTGCTGGCCAAAGGGGCCGATGCATTGCTGGCGCAGATGCGCGCAGCGACAGAAAGGGAAGACACATGAAGAAACTCGTTCTCACAGGGGCCGCGGGCCGTCTTGGATCATATCTGCGCGAGCCGCTGACAAAGATGTGCGATGAGCTTGTCTCGACTGATCGCGTTGATGATATCGGCACGCTTTATCCAGGCGAAAGTTATGTGCAGGCCGATCTTTCCAGCCTTGATGCCATGCTCGAGGTGATCAAAGGGGCCGATATGGTTGTCCATTTCGGGGCTATCGGGGATGAGGCGCCATGGGATGATATCCTGCAATCCAACATCATTGGCGCCTATAACGTCTGGGAGGCGGCCTATCGTTGCGGCGTCAAACGTGTGGTCTATGCCAGTTCTGTCCATGCGGTGGGCATGCACCTGAAAACCGACACCATTGGATTGGACGCACCCCACCGCCCTGACACCTACTATGGGCTGGCCAAATGCTTTTGTGAGGATCTGGCCAGCCTTTATTGGGACAAGCGCGGGGTCGAAAGCGTATGCATGCGCATTTTCTCTTGTGCGCAGGCCACCAATGCCCGCAGCATCGGCACGTGGCTGTCCTATGACGATCTGATCCATCTTGTGGAACGGTCCATCGACAGCCCCGTGGTGGGGTTCACCGTGGTCTACGGCATTTCCAATAATGACCGCGCGGTGGTTGATAATAGCAAGGCAGGCCATCTGGGGTATCGGCCGAAAGACAACGCCGAGGTTTTCGCCAAAGCGGTCTTTGCCGATACCCCGCCGCTGGACAACAAGGACCTAGCCAATCTGTGTATCGGCGGGCCTTTCGCGACGGTGGAACTGGGCAACTCTGGTGTGGCCGCCCTTGGCGTTGTGGATGATCGCAAGGAAACCTAGCGTTTGCGCCCTTGCGCCACCCACATCCCTGCAAGGATCAGACCGACACCTAAAGTGCGCGCCCACAGATTGCCGGGCGCGCCCATCACGATATCCAGCAACACGCCGGAAATCATCTGCCCTGCGATGATCAAAAGCGCCGTTTGCGCCGCCCCGATCCGCGCGATCAGCCAGCTTCCAGCAGCGATAAAGACCACACCCACAGGCCCGCCCAAAAAAGCCCACCAAGGGGCCTCGGCGGGGTCGCCGGCAAAAAGCCCGCCGACCGCCAAGGCAACACAGGTGATAAAGACCAGCCCCACCAGATGATTCCAGAACGATGATTCCATCGCCGAGGTCGACAGCGCCAAGCGCCCGTTGATCTGGCGGCTGAGTGACACCAGAACGCCGGCAAGAATGGCGAGGGCGGCAAAAAAGATCATGTGCCGCTGCCAAAAAAGATCAGGATCAGACTGCCCGCGATGATCAGCGCCAAAGCCACAAAATCGCGCCGCACCGGCATCCGCTGCGGCAGGCCGAACAACCCGCGCATATCGGCAAACAGGCTAAACACCATCTGGCCCGCCAGCCCCAGTGCAATGGTCCCTGACAGGGCCAGCGCTGAATTCAACGTGGCCGATGTCAACATCACCGTTACTGCCCCTGACACGCCGCCCAGATAGACCCAGAGCGGCGGGCGCGTCGCCTGCGCACGTTTTGGACGCAAGACAAGCAAAAACAATAGCGCCGCGACACTGCCCGTCAGATGGGGCACCCATGATGCAAAGAACAGCGACCCGTAGGCCGCCAAAGTACCATTGAAGAGCACCATAAAAGATAACAACCCGCCCGTGCCAAAGGCGGCGGCAAAATGCAGTGGATGATTTGAAAGCTCAGGCTGCGACATAGTCGCAGGTGTCACTCTTTAGACGCGGGAACGCAATTGCTGTTGGCGCTTTATCGCACCAAAATATTGCTTGGGCCGCTCGGGACGTGACGATTTGATATCGCGCAGTTTGCCGATTAGCTCCCGCCCGGCCCTGGGCAGCCCGTAAGATGCATAGCGCGACATCCACGAGGGCAGTTCTTCTACCGCATGGGCATGCAGGACCATCTTTCTTTCCTGCGCAGTCAACTGGTCAAAAGGCACCTCACAGGTTTCCCTGCGCATCAGGTCAACACAAAGCGCCATCAGGCTCTGTTCCGCGTCATCAAGGGTTGGGACAGCAAATGTTGTGAGATACCGGTCAGCCAATTGATCATTCAACTTGGCGAAGCGACGCCGCACCAATTGATGACCAAAAAGCCAGATTGCCGCAACACTCATGAACAAGAACAAAATACTCACTGGCAACACCGATCCATTTTACCGCCCCATGATACCTTATGTAGTACACGTTTGTCGATAATTCGTCTTAATTAGTACATTCCCAAGTCGTTCAGATAACAGAAGATGAATATGTCGTTTCGTCGTTGACACCTCATGCAGCCGCTTTATAAGCCGCTCATTCATTGGTGTTGGTGGCCCGCGCAAGCGGAACCCTGTCGTCCCGGCCAAATCCGGGGAAAGGACAACGCCCTTCGCAATATAAAGAAGGAGATCAGCGTATGACCAAACGTACCGCTGCCAAGTACAAAATTGACCGCCGGATGGGCGAAAACATCTGGGGTCGTCCAAAATCACCCGTCAACCGTCGTGAATACGGCCCCGGCCAGCACGGTCAGCGCCGCAAGGGCAAACTGTCCGACTTCGGAACACAGCTGCGCGCGAAGCAAAAGCTGAAGGGGTATTACGGCGACCTGACCGAAAAGCAGTTCCGCCGCATTTATGGCGAAGCCGAGCGTGTAAAAGGCGATACAGGTGAAAACCTGATCGGTCTGCTCGAGCGTCGTTTGGATGCCGTTGTTTACCGCGCCAAATTCGTGCCAACTGTTTTTGCTGCCCGCCAGTTCGTGAACCACGGCCACGTCACAGTGAACGGCAAGCGCGTCAACATCCCGTCCTACCGCGTAAAAGAAGGTGACGTGATCGAAGTGCGCCAGAAGTCCAAGCAGCTTGAGCTGGTTCTGGTTGCGTCCCAACTGCCAGAGCGCGATGTGCCTGATTACATGGACGTCGACCATAACAAGATGACAGCGACCTTCGTGCGCACACCGGGCCTTGGCGATGTGCCATATCCGGTCACGATGGAACCAAACCTCGTCGTCGAATTCTACGCCAAGAACTAATCTTGGCAATTCTTCGGCGATATGCCGGAGCACACTCTTCAAGGCCGCTCCGATCCGGGGCGGCCTTTTCATTTCCAAGGCCCACCAATCCACTGGCTTTGCATCCTGCGGGGCGATAGAACGGGCGAAACGAGACGGGAACGGACTTTCATGGCGGACGGCATTCAACCCCAACCGGGCATTCTGGACATCGCACTTTACAAAGGTGGCGATGCACATCTGGACGGCGTCAGCAATGTGCTCAAGCTGTCGTCAAACGAAAACCCTTTAGGTCCAAGCGATGCCGTCAAAGAGGCTATTGTGCGGGCAACCCATGACTTGCACCGCTACCCGCCAACCGACCACGCGAAACTGCGTGCAGCCATAGCAGAGGTCTGGCATGTCGATGCCGAGCGTATTTTCTGCGGCGTTGGTTCTGGCGATGTCCTGAAACTTCTGGCAGAAGCCTATGCCGGCCCCGGTGATGAGGTTGTCTTTACCGAACACGGGTTTTCCATGTATCCGATCTATGCCCACGCCTGTGGCGCAACCCCTGTGGTGGCGCCCGAGAACGAGCGCGTCGTTGATGTGGATGCGGTCCTTGCGGCCTGCACGGATAAAACCAAACTGGTCTTTATTGCCAATCCGGCCAACCCCACGGGCACGATGATCGGCAGCGCCGAGGTGGCACGTCTGGCCGAGGGTCTTCCGCCGCAAGCGCTTTTGGTGCTGGACGGCGCATATGCGGAATTTGTCGACGGGTTCGACGCAGGCAAAGCCTTGGTCGAATCCCGCGAGAATGTCTTCATGTCGCGCACGTTTTCGAAAATCTACGGGCTTGGCGGTATGCGTGTGGGTTGGGGCTATGGCCCTCAGGCGATCATTGATGTGCTCAATCGCATCAGAGGGCCTTTCAATCTTTCTTCAGCTGCACTCGCTGCAGCGGAAGCAGCGGTGCGCGATACCGCGCATACCGAAAAATGCCGTATCGAGAACGCCAAATGGCGTGACTGGCTCGCCAATGCGCTTGCCGAACTGGGCGTGCCGTCTGATACCTCAACCGCCAACTTTATCCTTGCGCGGTTTGCCGATGAGGCCGAGGCTTCGGCCTGCGACGCGCACCTGCGCGCCAATGGGATCATCGTGCGCCGTGTCGCGGGTTACGGCCTGCCGCATTGCCTGCGGATTACGATCGGTGATGAAAGCGCCTGTCGCCGCGTGGCCCATGCGGTTGCGCAGTTCAAAGGGGCCAAGTGATGGCCCGGATTTACGACCGCGTTGCGCTGATCGGGCTTGGCCTGATTGCCTCATCCATGTGCCACGCCATGCGGCGGGCGGGGCTTGCCGGTGAGATCGTCGGCTACGCACGGTCGGCCGAAACGCGCGACACGGCGCGTGAAATCGGGCTTTGCGATCAGATTTATGACACGGCAGCAGAGGCGGCCAAAGATGCGGACCTCGTCGTGCTTTGCGTGCCGGTTGGCGCTATGGAAAGCGTCGCGCAGGAAATCGCTCCGGTCCTGAAACAAGGTGCCACTGTCAGTGATGTCGGTTCTGTCAAAAGCACGGTGATCGAAGCCGTTGGTCCGCATATCCCCGAGGGTGTACACTTTGTTCCGGCGCACCCGCTGGCAGGCACCGAACATTCGGGCCCGCGCTCTGGCTTTGCGGAGCTTTTTGACAACCGTTTTTGCATCATCGTCCCTGTTGAGGGGACAGATCGTGCTGCCGTTGACCGACTGATCGACCTTTGGCGCGGCATGGGTGCATTGATTGATGAAATGGATGCCGAACACCACGATCTGGTGCTTGCCGTGACCAGTCACACGCCACACCTGATTGCCTACACGATGGTCGGTGTCGCAGACGATCTGCGCCGTGTCACTGATAGCGAAGTGATCAAATACTCCGCCGCCGGATTTCGTGATTTCACCCGTATCGCGGCGTCGGACCCTGTCATGTGGCGCGATGTTTTCCTGAACAACAAAGAAGCGACACTGGAAATTCTGGGACGTTTCACCGAAGAATTGTTCGCGCTGCAACGCGCCATCCGCCAAGGGGATGGGGATCATTTGCATGACTATTTCACCCGCACCCGCGCGATCCGGCGCGGCATTATTGAAGCGGGCCAGGATACGGATGCACCTGATTTTGGCCGCGTGAAAGTGCGCAAAGAGTGAAGCGCTGGGCGATCCTTTGTATCGCCATGGTCCTGTCTGGCCCTTTGCACGCGCAAGATAGTGTCCGCCCCGTGGCGCGCTCTGTGTCCGAAGTGCCGCCGGCAGATATCGTCAGACCTGTGTCGCGCCCCGCCGAGCGCCCGCTTCTGGAATATGGCGCGCAGACCCGACCACTGTTCCGCGCTGAACGCAACCTTTTCGCCTTTAGTCCGAATGCCATCGCGCAGTCTCTGCGTCCTGCACTACGTCCTGCGTCGATCGAAGCCGCTGCAGAAGAACGGCGCCTTGCAAGGGCACGCGGGCAGGTCTGCGGCAATCCCGCGATCCAAGGAACGGTCGTCGGCATGATCAACGGGGCAGGGGCCTGCGGGGTGACGGATGCGGTGAAACTGCGCTCTGTTGCCGGTGTCTCGCTCAGGCCGCAGCCGACGATTGATTGCCGCACAGCGCGTGCGCTGAACACGTGGGTCGAACGTGGCGTCCTGCCTGCGGTGGGCGGCGAGGGTGGTGGCGTGTCCTCTTTACGCGTTGTGTCACACTATGCCTGCCGGACGCGGAACAACCAACCTGGTGGGCGGCTTTCGGAACATGCTTTTGGACGGGCGATTGATATTGCGGGCATCCAGTTGCGTGATGGCAGCGAGATGACGTTGCTGACCGATTGGAACTCAGCTGATCACGGGGCGCAATTGCGCGCAATGTGGCGGGCGGCGTGTGGACCATTTGGCACAGTGCTTGGCCCCGAAGCCAACCGGTTTCACCGCGATCATTTTCATTTCGACACAGCGCGCTATCGCAGCGGGTCATACTGTCGTTAAACGCGCCCCAAGCCGCGCATCGGTGGGAGCATTGTGCCACAAACGATAGCGGTCAGGACACGGGGCGCTGGCGGGATTTGCGACACCGGATAAAGCAACCGGTCACGCAAAACAGGTAACCATTTGCTGTCTGATTGATACTGGGGGGTGAATGCTGCACTCATCGTCTGGTACGCCATGACGTGCCAACGGCGTGCTTTGGCATAGAGTGCCAAGGCGGCCTCACCGTCTGCTTTCTCAAAGGCGCGCGCCAATGCCAGCGCATCAAGCAAAGCCATGTTTGCCCCTTGCCCCAACTGTGGGCTGGCGCGATGCGCGGCGTCTCCAATGTGGACCAGCCCAGAGGACCAGGGTCTGCGTAAGGTCCCATGGGAATAGCGGGCCATCGTCATCTGCTCTTGTGATGTCACCTGCGCCGCAAATGGTGCGAAGGCTGGCCAGAGGCTCTCAGCCTCGGACTTCCACCTTTCCAGGCCCCCAGCAATCCATTGATCGTAGCGATCGCGCGGCATCGACCAGAAGATTGCAGCCTTCGGAGTTGTGTCTCCGGGCAAGGTACCAATCGGCAGTACGCCAATCATGCGGTCGGCACGGCGATAGCATTGACTGAGCTGGGACATGGGCAGGTCCGTTTCCGGCCAGTCCACGGTTCCCCAAATTGCGCCATAGGGCAGGGGGCGGTCACGCAATGGCGACAGGGGCGAATTCGCACCAGCACTGTCCACAACCAGATCGAATGGTCCATGGCTTTGGCCATTTGCCACTGTGATCATGCCTGCATGGGTATGCGTGACGATGCTCTGTGTATGAAGCGCAATATCGCGGGTCTTGACCTGATCCAAAAGCGCTTCGAACAGGCTGGCACGGTGAATGGCCAGCCCGAATTGACCGCTGCGATCCTTATTATACCAGACATTCAGGACTTTGCGGTGGTGATCAGCTTCATGCCCCAGCATCCGTTGAATAGGATTGCCGCTGCGCCGCACCGCGTCGCCCGCACCAACAGCGTCAAGAACAGCCTGCCCGATGGGCTGGATCACAAGGCCTGATCCAACAGGCTTGGGGCGATCGAATTGATCAAAAATCACCACTGCATGGCCACGATCGGCAAACAGAATGGCGGCGGCCAAACCGCCAATTCCGGCCCCGACGACCGCTATGGAGGAACGCTTTTTCATGGCGCCTTTCTGGTGATGTGCTGCGGGAACTGCAATGCGGTTTATTGGCCAATTGCAAGGAAGAGGCATGATGATGTGATCGTCACCTGAGGCAGAAATCTGTGGCGACAGAATCAGGCAAGAGTTGGCTTTACCCTTTTGCATGCTGGGCCTATAAGCGCACACATGTTGCGGCAGATGATCATAAGCATTATTTGCCCGGCGGCCTGAAACCTTTCACGCCTGCCGGGAAAAGGTGTCAGCGTGTGCGCACCGATCCAACACGATTTCCTTAAATGACTGCTTAGAGGACGCCACCCATGTGCGCCGAAACACCCGACTATAAACAAACCCTGAACCTGCCAAAGACCGACTTTCCCATGCGGGCCGGACTGCCCAAGCGCGAGCCCGAGTGGCTTGAACGCTGGGCGCAAATCGGGGTCTATGACCGCCTGCGCGAAAAGGCCGAAGGGCGCAAACCTTTCACCCTCCACGATGGCCCACCCTATGCCAACGGGCATCTGCACATCGGCCACGCGCTGAACAAGATCCTCAAGGATATGGTTGTGCGCAGCCAGCAGATGATGGGCCGCGATGCGCGTTATGTGCCGGGCTGGGATTGCCATGGTCTGCCGATTGAATGGAAGATCGAGGAAAAATACCGCGCCAAAGGCCGCGACAAGGATGACGTGGATGTCGTCGATTTCCGTCAGGAATGCCGCAAGTTTGCCGAAGGCTGGGTTGATATCCAGCGCGAGGAATTCAAGCGTCTGGGCATCACCGGCAACTGGGCCGATCCGTACCTCACAATGAATTTCCACGCCGAGCGCGTGATTGCCGAAGAGTTCCAGAAATTCCTGATGAACGGCACGCTTTATCAAGGCTCCAAGCCTGTGATGTGGTCGCCGGTTGAAAAGACCGCTCTGGCCGAGGCCGAGGTGGAATACCACGACCGCCAGACCGACGCGATCTGGGTGCGTTTTCCTGTGGTTGCCACTGACGCGGCTGACTTGGGCAACGCCAAAGTCCTGATCTGGACCACGACCCCCTGGACGATCCCGCAGAACCGCGCGGTTTGCTTTGGGCCGGCTATCACATACGGCCTCTATGAAATCATCGGTCGTCCCGAAGAATGCTGGGCAGAAATCGGTGAGAAAATCCTTGTGGCCGATGCACTGGCCGAAGAGGTTTTTGCTGCCGGTCGTCTGGTCGGTGACGAAATGATCCGCCGTCTGCGCGATGTGACCGCAGAAGAGCTCTCGGCGCTCACTCTAGCGCATCCTCTGCGCGGCGCCGATGGCGCAAATGGCGAATGGGACTTTGATGTGCCACTTCTGCCCGGTGATCACGTGACCAATGACGCCGGTACAGGCTTTGTGCACACAGCACCCAGCCACGGTGATGACGACTATGCCATCGGGGTCAAGCACGGCCTGCCGATGACCTATAATATCCTTGACGATAGTTCTTACCGCGATGATCTGCCCTTCTTTGCGGGCGAGTGCATTCTGAAGCCCAACGGAAAACCCGGTGGTGCCAACAAGGCCGTCATCGACAAACTGGTCGCGGTCGGCGCGCTGCTGGCGCGTAAACGCATCACGATCTCGGACGCCCATAGCTGGCGGTCCAAAGCGCCCGTCATCCGTCTAAACCGCCCGCAGTGGTTTGCCGCGATCGACAAAGCCGTCGGTGACGGGCAGGACACCTATGGCACCACGATCCGCGAACGTGCGCTGCGCTCGATCGACGAATTGGTGACTTGGACGCCCAAAACTGGGCGCAACCGCCTGTACTCCATGATCGAAGCGCGCCCTGACTGGGTGCTGTCGCGTCAGCGCGCATGGGGTGTGCCGCTGACCTGTTTCGTCAAGAAAGACACGCAGCCCACTGACCCCGATTATCTGCTGCGCGATCCAGAGGTAAACGCGCGGATCCTCGATGCTTTCGAGATCGAAGGTGCCGATGCTTGGTACAAAGAGGGCGCGAAAGAGCGGTTCTTGGGCAATGCTGTGAACCACGACGACTATGTGCAGGTGTTCGACATTTTGGACGTGTGGTTCGACAGTGGTTCGACCCATGCTTTCGTGCTGCGCGACCGCGCCGACGGGTCCGAGGACGGTATGGCCGATCTCTACCTCGAAGGCACCGACCAGCACCGCGGATGGTTCCATTCCTCGATGTTGCAGGCCTGTGGCACGATGGGCCACGCGCCTTATCGCGGGGTTCTGACCCACGGGTTTACGCTGGATCAGAAGGGCATGAAGATGTCCAAATCCATCGGCAACACCATCGCACCCGAGCAGGTGGTCAACCAATATGGCGCGGATATCCTGCGTCTTTGGGTGGCGCAGTCGGACTATACGGCTGACCTGCGGATCGGGGATGAAATCCTGAAAGGTGTGGCCGACAGCTATCGCCGCCTGCGCAACACGATGCGTTATATGCTGGGGTCACTGGCCGATTTCACCGAAGGTGACCGGATCGCCCCCGCCGACATGCCCGAGCTAGAACGCTGGGTCCTGCACCGTCTGGCCGAACTGGATACCCAAGTGCGCGAAGGCTATGCGCGCTATGATTTCCAAGGCGTGTTTCAGGCGGTGTTTACCTTTGCCACGGTTGAGCTTTCGGCCTTCTACTTTGATATCCGCAAGGACGCGCTTTATTGCGATGGCGACACGACCCGCCGCCGTGCTGCGCGCACCGTGCTGGATATCCTTTTCCACCGCCTGACCAAATGGTTAGCGCCAATGCTTACTTTCACAATGGAAGAGGTCTGGCTGGAACGGTTCGGGGCGGAGGATAGCTCGGTCCACCTTGAGGATTTCGCTGAAACACCCGCCGAGTGGCGTGACGATGCGCTGGCTGCGAAATGGGCCGAAGTACGCAAGGTGCGTCGCGTCGTGACTGGCGCGCTCGAGGTCGAGCGTACGGCAAAGGTCATCGGTGCCTCGCTTGAAGCGGCACCGACCGTCTATGTCAACGCGGACACCGCCAAGCTGTTGGAAACTGTCAGCTTCGATGATCTCTGCATCACATCGGGCATCGTTGTTTCAACGGATGACGCACCTGAAGGGGCGTTCACCTTGGATGAAGTTGCCAATGTTGCCGTGGTCTTTGGCCGTGCGGAAGGCGAGAAATGCCAGCGCTGCTGGAAGATCCTGCCCGATGTCGGCACCCATACACACGCAGGTGTCTGCGGGCGCTGTAACGAAGCGCTTGGCTGATGGAATATGGTGATCCCCAATCGGTTGCACGCATGCGGGCGGATTTCGACCGTCAGGGTGCGATGCAGACCATGGGGATCACTGTTGCGGACGTGGTACCGGGCCGTGTGGTTCTGGAAATGCCATTCAATCCGGCGTTTTCCCAGCATCACGGGTTTATCCATGCCGGCACGATCACATCGGGCATGGATAGCGCCTGCGGCTTTGCCGCGCTGACGTTGATGGATGCGGAAAGCGAGGTGCTGACCGTGGAATTCAAATGCAGCTTCATGGCACCCGCAAAGGGGCAGTCATTCCGGTTTGAAGGCAATGTGCTCAAATCGGGCCGCACCCTGACATTCACCGAAGGGCGCGCCATCGCCATTGATGGGATGCAGGAAAAGATGATCGCCACGATCACGGCCACCATGATGGCGGTGCGCGGTCTTAAGCCGTGATTTGCGCCAATTCGCCCGTGGGCGCGTTGGGGGCCGATGCGGTCGATGGTGCGGTGACGGCCTTGCATTGGGGCCGCAGCGGTACGCTGACCGAAGGGCCACTATACCAGCAGATGGCGGATGAACTTGCCGCTTACTTTACAGGAACGCTCCGGCAGTTCCGCACGCCTGTGGCACCACGGGGCAGTGTGTTTCAACAGCGCTTTTATGCAGCACTTTGCGCCATCCCCTATGGCGAAACCCGCACCTATGGTGATCTGGCCAAAACGCTTGATGTTTCCGCCCAAGCCATCGGGCAGGCCTGCGGGGCAAATCCGATTGCCATCATTATCCCGTGTCACCGCGTCTTGGCGGCCAATGGTTTGGGCGGGTATTCAGGTGCTGGCGGGATTGAGGCGAAGGTCGCCTTGCTGCGGCTTGAAGGGGCCGCAGGCCTTTTGATCTAGGCGGCTTTGCGTTCTGGGATGATCTGCTGGGCGACACCTGCAAAAAGCAGGTAAACCGACGTGAGCACCAGCCCCCAATGCGCCCAGCTGTTGGGATAAAAATCCACCCAAGCGGCCCAGCCTGCAAAGAATGTCCACCCCAATGCCATCGGCAAGGTGACCACCCTCCAACGCTCGGTCCGGACTGGATGGACGAATTTCAGCGGCGCGAACATGGTGACGGCAAGACTGCCGACCAGGACAAGAGACACCCAGAAATTGGGCTGCAAAGCAAAGATCACCAGCACCAGCATGTTCCAGCATCCGGGAAACCCGGAGAACGAATTATCCTTTGTTTTCATCCGGGTGTCGGCAAAATACATGGCGGATGCAAAGGTGATGATGATGATCGCGAACCAGCCCGTCCAACCGGGCAAGAGGCCTGATTTGAAAAGTGCATAGGCCGGCACAAAGACATAGGTCAGGTAATCAATGATCAGGTCGAGCAGCACACCGTCAAAGGCGGGCGCGTTGGTTTTGACGTCATATTTGCGCGCGAGCGGTCCATCAATGCCATCGACAAAAAACGCAACCACCAGCCACAGGAACATCAGGCTCCATTGTTCCTCAACTGCGGCCAGCATTGCCAGCATGGCAAAAACGGCGCCGGTGGCAGTAAGAAGATGAACAAGAAGGGCTTTGGTGCGAAGTGTCATTGAACCGTCATGAGCGAAAAAGCGCGGAGGGGCAACCTGTTCTCAGGCCTTTGGATGCGCCTTTTCATAAACAGACATTAAGTGCGCGGCATCGACTGCCGTATAGGCCTGGGTGGTCGAGAGAGAGGCATGCCCCAACAGTTCCTGAATCGTCCGCAGGTCGCCGCCTGCGGCCAGTAAATGCGTGGCAAATGAATGGCGCATCGCGTGGGGCGTGGCCGTTGCGGGTAGGCCCAATTGCAGACGGGCCTTTTCCATCACTTTCTGGATCGCACGTGGTGAAAGAACGCCGCCACGGGTGGCGCGAAAGATCGGGGCGTCGTCGGCGACGGGATAGGGGCACAGGCGCAGGTAGGCGTCCACTGCATCACGCGCAGGGGCAATGACGGGGACGATCCGTTCCTTGTTCCCTTTGCCGATAATCCGGAGCACATCGGGCAGGGGCACGTCGCGGCCCGTGAGGCCCAAAGCCTCGGATATCCGCAATCCACAGCCGTAAAGGAGCGTTACAACCGCAGCATCACGTGCGGCAATCCAAGGATCGTTTGATTGCAGTTCAACGGTCTCAATCATGTCCGAGGCGGACCCTATTTCAAGCGGGCGGGGCAGCTTGCGCTGGAATTTCGGGGTGCGGGTGGACAGGACGGCTGTGGGCTCGAACCCTTCGCGCTCGGCGAGCCAGCGGTAAAAGGATTTCACCGCCGACAGGGACCGCGCCAAAGAGCGCGCACCGACACCACGGCCACGCTCATGGGCCATCCACGCGCGCATGTCGCGGATTGTGATGCGGGCGATGGGGGCAAGACCCTGGCTGCCACCATTGTGCTGGGTCATGAAGGCCAGAAACCCGAGCACATCGGTCTGATACGCCTTCAACGTATTCTCGGCGGCTCCGGCCAGCGCACGCTGACCCGCGAGCCACGCGCCCAAGGCGTCTGAGAGCGCAGGCGCGATCATCGCATCAGGCCAGCCAGCGGCGCACGACCCGTTCAAAGACTCCAACAAAGAAGGTCAGCAGGTCGGTGCCCTGTTGCGGTGTAAATTGCTGCGGGTCTTCACTGCCCATGACCAGCATGGCGGGCAGGCGGTCGGGGCCGAGATCAACCTTCAGGCAGGCCTCGGATTTGATGTATTCTGCGCGCGCACCATAGAGGCTTCCACCCACTTTATGGAATTCACGCAGGGTGATCTGGCGGGCAGGCATGTTGCGGCCAAGGGTGATATACCCGTCGACATAGCCTTCGGGCATGATTGCTATAGCGTCGCCTGTGGCGCGTTGCGTGTCTTGCAGGTTGCTTTCCAGCACAAGGCGGACCGCATCAACGCGCAGGATATCCGCGACTTCGCCGGAAAGATCCGCAAGGAAGCGTTCAAAGGTGCTTGCATCCAGCATCCGCAGGATCGCGCGGTGAATTTGATTGGTGCCCGCAAGATTGTCATAGGCGGCCGCGATAACACTGCGGTGGGTGTCTTCAAGGCGGTCGAAACGTGCCTCGAGCCGTTCCATGGCGACCGAACGGAGATCGACAATATTGCCGGCATTCTGGTCTGCGTTCGCCCCCACGAGGGCGCGCATCACATCCGCATCGTCCAAAAGAACATCGGGGTTTGCGATAATCTTCTCGCGAAGGTCATCGGCCATCAGTGTTTTATTCATGAGCCTGCTCTGCTTTGTTTTTTGTCAATCTAGCAGAGGGTTGGGGGGCTTGTCGCAGGGTTTTTGCGTTCAAGTCACAGGGCGTGGCACTTTTGCCCTAGTGTGCCGAAAGTAAGGTGGATCAAGATCCACCTTACCTGACGCATCTTTAGAGAATTTTGATACCGGCCTTGGCGACATCCGCCATGAACCCGTCCAGCCCCTTGTCGGTCAGGACATGGTTTGCCATTGCCTTGATCACATTCGGCGGGGCCGTCGCGACATCGGCACCGATCTTGGCACATTCGCTCATGTGATTGGCGGACCGGATCGAGGCGGCAAGGATGTTCGTCTCGAAGCCGTAGTTGTCATAGATTGTCCGGATATCCTCGATCAGTTCCAGACCATCGAGGTTCAGATCATCCAGACGCCCGATGAAGGGACTGATGAATGTCGCACCGGCCTTGGCCGCCAAGAGCGCTTGGTTGGCAGAAAAACACAGTGTGACGTTCACCATGATCCCGTCGTCTGACAGGGTCTTGCAGGTTTTCAGACCCGCCCATGTCAGCGGCACTTTCACCGCGATATTATCGGCGATCTTGGCCAGCTTGCGGCCCTCTGCCAGCATGGCGTCGGCGTCCAGCGCCACAACCTCGGCAGAGACGGGGCCGGACACGATGGAACAAATCTCTTTCGTGACTTCCAGAATGTCACGGCCCGATTTGGCGATCAGCGAGGGGTTTGTCGTGACCCCGTCTACCATCCCGAGGTCATTGAGTTCTTTAATCTGGTCGATCTCGGCGGTATCTACGAAAAACTTCATCTGTTCACTCCAAAGCAGGGTTGGTGTTTGATGATGCAGCATTTACCTGATCTGCAAGGCGGCGGAAACCCTCAAAGGCGGATATGACCGATAGCTTTTTCCACGAAGGTGATCTTGTTGGCGTGTTGACGGCGCAACCGCTTGATCGCCTGCTTGACTACAAAGCACCCGAAGGCGGCTGCCATCTGGGTGCGTTTGTCGAGGTGCCTTTGGGCCCGCGTAAGGTGCTGGGTGTCGTGTGGGGGGCGGGCAAGGGTGACTATGACCGTGCCAAAATCCGGCCGGTCATTCGCGTGCTGGATGTTGCCCCGATGCGTGATGAGATGCGCGTTTTCCTGACCCGTGCCGCGGAATACACCCTGACCCCACTGACAGCAATGCTGCGCCTTGCGACCCGTGCGCCTGGTTTGGGCGAGGCGCAGTCGATGCGCAAAATCTATCGTCTGGGTGATCAGACCCCCGACCGCATGACTGATGCGCGCGAAAAGGTGCTGGGCGTCTTGCGCGATTATGGCGGGCTGTCGTTCACCTTGAGCGAGGTGGCCGAGATGGCGGGGGTTGGTACGTCGGTGGTCAAAGGCCTCGTCAAGCTTGGGGCCGTTTCGGAGGAAGAGGCCCCGCGCGATGTGCCCTATCCGCAGCTTGATCCCGACTATGGCGGGAAGGCGCTGAGCACGGATCAGGCAGCAGGGGCGGAAACGCTGCGCGCCGCGTTGCGCAGTGATACTTACGGCACCACCCTGCTGAAAGGGGTGACCGGATCAGGTAAGACCGAAGTTTACCTTG
Source organism: Yoonia rosea (assembly GCF_900156505.1). Lineage (NCBI taxonomy): Bacteria > Pseudomonadati > Pseudomonadota > Alphaproteobacteria > Rhodobacterales > Paracoccaceae > Yoonia > Yoonia rosea. The sequence goes on from NZ_FTPR01000004.1 coordinate 188,754, forward strand.
AGGCGGTCGCGGAATGCCTGCGCATGGGCCGTCAGGCGCTTGTGCTTTTGCCGGAGATCGCGCTGTCAGGTGAGTTTATCAGCCGTGTCGAGGCCCGTTTCGGGATGAAACCGGCCGAATGGCATTCTGGCGTCACCATGACAGAACGCCGCCGCTGTTGGCGCATGGTCGGGCAAGGCGATGCGCAGCTTGTGGTCGGGGCACGCTCGGCGCTGTTTCTGCCCTATCAAAACCTCGGGCTGATCGTGGTCGATGAAGAACATGACACATCCTATAAACAAGAGGATGGCGTGCTGTATAACGCCCGCGATATGGCGGTGCTGCGCGCGGCAATCAATGGCGCGCAGGTGGTCTTGGCCTCGGCGACGCCCAGCCTTGAGAGTTGGGCCAATGTGGAGGCGGGAAAATACCAGCGGCTGGAACTGACATCGCGGTTTGGGGCGGCGGTGATGCCCAAGATGGCGGCGATTGATATGCGGGTTGAGGATGTTCCGGGGGGGACTTGGGTTTCACCCACCCTACGGGGCGCGATCCAAAAGCGGCTGGAGAAAGGCGAGCAATCGCTGATTTTTCTGAACCGTCGGGGCTATGCGCCGATCACGCTTTGTCGGGCCTGCGGGCATCAGATTGGCTGTGATCATTGCGATGCGCGGATGGTCGAGCATCGGTTCCTCAAGCGGTTGATGTGCCACCAATGTGGCGAAACCAAACCGCTGCCAACCAATTGCCCAAGCTGCGATGCCGAAGACCGGTTGAGCGCTGTCGGCCCCGGTGTTGAACGGATGGGCGAGGAGGTGACGGCGCTGTTCCCTGAGGCGCGGATCGCTGTGCTGTCTTCTGATCTTTATGGCTCGGCCCGTGCGATGAAGGCGCATATCGAAGAAATCGCCCAAGGTGGCACGGATATCATCATCGGCACGCAATTGGTGGCCAAAGGGCATAACTTTCCGCTGTTGACGCTGGTGGGCGTGATTGATGCGGATTTGGGATTGCAGGGGTCGGACCTGCGCGCAGCCGAGCGGACATTTCAGTTGATGCGGCAGGTTGCAGGCCGCGCCGGGCGGGCCGAGACGCCGGGTGAGGCGCTGTTGCAAACCTATCAGCCGGAACATGCGGTGATCCGGTCTATTCTGGCAGGCGATGAGGAAAGTTTCTGGGCGGCAGAAGCGTCCGAGCGCAAAGCGGCTGGCGTGCCACCTTATGGGCGTATGGCGGGGATCATTCTGAGCAGCCCAAATGTGCAGGAGGTTTTCGATCTCGGCGCGGAGATGGCGCGGATGGATGGGCCGCTGCGCCAGATCGGTGCGCAGGTCTTTGGGCCAGCACCTGCACCGATTGCACGTGTGCGCGGGCGGCATCGGGTCCGGTTGCTGGTGAAGGCCGAGAAATCAGCACCGTTGCAGCAGGCACTTGCAAAGTGGGCCAGGCAATTCCGCTTGCCAAATAATCTGCGCATGGCGATCGATATTGACCCGCAGAGTTTTTACTAGCGCGCCGGAGCCTCCGGCGGGAGTATTTCGGGCAAGATGATAAGCACTAGTCGATATTTGGATCGGCGTAGTCGCCCATTTCCTCGCGCCAGTGACGGCGGCAGAGCGAGACATACCGTTCATTCCCGCCAACAACGATCTGATCGCCCGCTGCAAGCACATTCCCATCCTCGTCGCGGCGGACGACCATCGTGGCCTTCTTGCCGCAGTGACAAATTGTGCGGACCTCGCGCATTTCATCGGCCAGCGCCAGCAACGACGCCGAGGCTGGAAAGAGGCGGCCGCGAAAATCGACGCGCAGGCCGTAGGTCATCACTGGCACATTGAGATCATCCACAACGCGCGCCAATTGCCAAACGTGCTCGGGCGTCATGAAGTGCGCCTCATCGAGGAAGACACAGGCGCAGGGACCTGCGTTCAAACGGGCGGCGATCATTTCAAAAAGATCATCTTCGGCGCCAAAAGTATCGGCATCCGCGCCGATACCGATCCGGCTGCCAATGCGACCGATGCCCGCGCGGTCATCGAAGCGCGCGATCAGCAGATAGGTTTGCATCCCGCGTTCAATGTAGTTGTGCGATGCCTGCAAGAGCACGGTCGATTTGCCCGCGTTCATCGTGGAATAGTTGAAATAGAGCTTAGCCATGAAAGGTGATTAGCGCCGGTCTTGCCAGCTTGGCAAGACCGATACGCAACGCAAATTGGCGTTAGTTAAGCTTTGGAATGAAATGACCCCAATAGAAACGGACCGCGGTCCAAACATATCGCGCCACTCAGCGCGACAACTCGTTAACTGGCCTCTGAAACAAGAGACTGAATTATTTCTGTCACACAGGGCATTGGCGTTGTATGGGAATAGCGGAATGATTTTCCCCTGCCGCAAGAGGCAGCAGCACGAAGACGGAGTACACCTATGGCGGGTTATGGCGGCTACTTGAAAAAACATACCGAAGCCTTGGTCAAAGATGTCGGTATCGAAGCCGCCTGCGCGCTGACAGGGAAATCCAAAGCGACCTTGGGGCGCTACTATTCCGACAGTAGCGAGCACGCAGATCGTTTCATGCCGGTCGATGCTGTGGCCGCTCTCGAAGCGGCGGCGGCCTATCCGCACGTCACATCTGCGCTGGCCGAACTGAAGGGTGTCACCCTGTCTTACGACACAGAGCGCGCCAATAGCACGGGTGAAATCAACACCGATGTTATCAAGCTAAGCCAGCGTTTTGCCATGCTGATGGCAGAGTATAACCAGTCCATTGCGGACGGGGTCATTACAATTAACGAGGCCAAGCGGATGCTGCGGGAAACCACAGCGCTCCAGCAGGTGTTACTGGATATGAAACTGCATCTGGAAGAGACATCGTGATGGCGATCACCGTTTCGGATGTGACCCGCTAGATCAACGGAACAAACGGCACACCGCAGGCGGCGAGAGTAAGCAGCAGCAGGGTGGTGATCATCCGTTTCATAGGGCGATGCTGGTTCTATGCGCGTTCAACAATGACAGAACCCACAGAATAGCCAGCGCCGAAGGAACAGATCAAACCTTTATCGCCAGCGGCCAAGTCGCTGGAGTGTTTGGAAAACGCGATGATGGACCCTGCTGAGGACGTGTTGGCATAGTCTTGCAGGATGTTGGGTTGTTCATCTGGCGTCGGGGCGCGGCCCAGAACCTTTTTGCCGATATAGTCGTTCATGGTTTTGTTCGCCTGATGCAGCCAGAGCCGACGCAGGTCTTCGGGGGCGATGTTTTCTTCGGCCATGTGATCCGCAATATGGGCGCTGACCAGCGGCAGGACCTCTTTGAAAACCTTGCGCCCGTTTTGCATGAACTGCATATCACGGCTGTCTTCCATGGCATCCTGTGTCCGGCGTAAGTAGCCGTTATTGTTGCGGATATTATTGCTGAACTGGGTGGCGCAGCGGGTGGATAGAACTTTGAAATGCGGGCCTTTGAGGTCTTCGTCGCGTTCCAGAAGCGTCGCTGTGGCCACATCGCCAAAGATAAAATGGCAGTCGCGGTCGCGCCATTCGAGGTGGGCCGAGCAGATCTCGGGGTTGATCACCAGCGCGCGGCGGATCGAGCCTGCGCGGATCATATCAGCGGCGGTCTGGATACCGAAAGTGGCGCTGGAACAGGCGACGTTCATGTCGAAGGCGAAACCGCCCGCGCCCAGAAGCTGTTGAATTTCCACGGCAATTGCAGGGTAGGCGCGTTCCATATTTGAGGCAGCACAGATTACCAGATCGACGTCAGCGGCATCGATACCAGCGGCAGACAGCGCCTTTTGCGCGGCATCCACGCCGATTTCGGCCATGTAGCCGGGGGCGTCGTCGGGGCGTTTTTCAAGCTTGGGGAACATGCGGGTGGGGTCAAGAACGCCTGACTTATCAAGAACATAGCGGCGCTCGATGCCGGAGGCTGCGACGATGAAATCACTGGAGGAATGGGGTTTGGCCTCAACCTCGCCGGCGGCGATGGCATCTGCATGCTCGGCGTTCCAGAGGTCCGCGTAATCGTTGAACGCGGCGACCAATTCATCATTGGTAATAATCTGTGACGGGGTGAAAACCCCTGTTCCTGTGATGGCGACGTTGTGCATTTTGGCCTCTTGGATTGTTCCGGACAGACTAGGGTGTGTGGGAGGATAAAGTCTACCGGAACGCTGCGTACACAACGCGTACACAGGCTGTACACATCCTGTGCGGACGCTTGGGCATCCCGCTGTTTACCATTTGGCGGCATTTTGAAGGCCAGCGGAGGACAGGCCCATGACCGACCCCAAAGACATGACCAAGACCCAGCGCATCCATTGGAGCTATGCCACCGATGCGTTGCGGATGATCGAATATGACTTGCATTCGGTGGCGATGAAACTGCGCTGCATGCCCCGCGAGTGGGACGAGATCTGGCAAGACAAAGACCGCCGCGACCCCAAGCGCGTGCGGGCGACCATCCGGTTGGACGCGGATGTGGTGAAATTCTTCAAGGCGATGGGGCCGGGGTATCAGCCGCGGATCAACCGTGTGCTGCGGGCCTATATGCACTACCGGCTGGCGGGGATTATCGACGGACCGGACACGACGGATTACGTGCTGCACCCCGAACGGCTGGACAAGACACTTATGGAACGGCCCGGCTGGGGTGGCTTGCAAAAGCTGGAAGCGGAGTTGGAGGAGAAGAGGGCGCGGGTTTTGAAGGAGATGGGGAAGTGAGGGGGAGCTAGACCCGGAAGTCGAATGCATCTTCTCGGGGATTGTAGTTTTTCATCCTCATTGGCCTACTCAAGTCATAGCGGTTTATTTTGCCAGCTTGAGCGCATTGTGAAAGCAAAAATTTGAGTCGATCAGGATAGCCGTATACATTTTCCCAGGGAACAATTGGAATCTTGACGTCTGGCGCAATCAAGTTTTCTAGGATTCGTTCTGGCATATTAGGATAACGAGTTTTGTAGTCACTCTTGGTCTCTATACTTATCCAACTGCCAGAATAATCGGGGTAAATTAGAGACTTTTCCTCACTACCAAAACATGAATGCCACGAAGTTGAACCACTATTGGGTAGGTTGATTACCAAGATTCCTGATTGCGTATTTCGAGAACCGTTGATCATCGATGATTTAAGTTCCCAATCGATGTGTTTTCGGTATCGTGTCTCCTTGCCACAAAGCAACACAGTGACTTCAGTGTCCATCAAGAAATCATCTCGGATGACGCGCCTTATCGTTTGGGTTGGAAGAGTCTCATCAATGTCCCCGACTTCGACAGATCGATTGCTAATCAATCCCCATTCTTCTGCCCATTGAACGAATGAATCTTTATAATGTTGGTCCAGTAGATGGTGATAGCTTACAAATGTTTTAATCATTGCGGTCCTCAAAGAAATGCTGAAATAACGAAACCTAAAAAGAAAAACAGTCCGGCGACACCAAATGCGATTTCAATATAGAAAAAGACGGACTTTTCCCTGATCGAAGTATTCGGTATCATATCGTCGCCGACTTCTGCCCCAAATTTTCTCAGGGCTTCACCGTTCTTTAGGATTGCAATATTTACTTTGGCTAAAATTTGCCAAAACAGAAAAAAAATTATCGAAAGCACCACCCATAACCATGGCGGAAATCCAATCCCAGTGGCACGAACTACAAGTGATATAGCGCCAGCTATAGCGATTGATAGCTGGAGCGTCTGGTATCTTATCTTATCTAGATGTCGCCAAGTCTCATATCTTTGACGATATCTCTCGGTAGAAAATTCATCCATGACTAAAATATGGTGCCGGACCATTTTTGTTACAACCGCCTCAGCCCAGAATTACGTCGTTTTTCGACCTGAGTGGTGGGCATTTTGTCATGTGGCTTGGTGTCCTTCAGCAGGTAGTCCGCCAACGGTGCCGAGAACGTGTTTGTTTCATGTGCCTTCTTCACGCATTCTTAGTTGTGCTGTCCCGCCCGGCCTGGCCGGGCAGCGCCCGGACCTCGCCCATGGGGAGGGCGCTTCGCTTCTCCCCGAGGTCCGGGCGCTGCCCTTTGTTTCGCGTCGGGAATTATCCCTGCAAGCTACGGACCCCGACATCACCCTCTTCACGCGCTTGCATTGCCAGCACGGCTGCGTGTGAGGCGGCGGCGGTCGTGAAGTAGGGGATTTTGTCGTAGAGGGCGACGGCGCGGATTTCGCGGCTGTCTTCGACCGCTTGTGCGCCTTCGGTGGTGTTAAAGACCAGTGCGATGTGCCCGTCTTTCAGGCGGTCGACGATGGTCAGGCCGCCTTCGTAGACTTTGTTGACGATTTCGCAATCAATCTGGTTTTCACTCAGCCATGCGGCGGTGCCGCGTGTCGCCACGATGTTGAACCCAAGCTGCAAGAGGATTTTTCCGGCTTCGATCATATCCGCCGTTTTGTCCATGTCCTTGATCGAGATGAACACGGTCCCTGTCGTGGGCAGGTTGGTGCCTGCGCCCATCTGCGCCTTGAGGAACGCGCGTGGGAAGGAGCGGTCCCAGCCCATGACTTCACCGGTCGAGCGCATTTCCGGCCCGAGGATCGTATCGACTCCGGGAAAGCGGGCGAAGGGCAGGACGGCCTCTTTCACGCTGAACCACGGGGTATGCGGATCGGCGAGCGTGAAGGCATCGCCCATGGGCAGCACGTCCATCGGGTTTTCCGACGCCGGATAGGGTTCGCGCAGTGGGAAGTTTGACAGCGGCTCACCCGCCATCAGACGCGCGGCGATCGAGGCGATGGCGCTATCTGTGGCTTTGGCCACGAATGGCACTGTGCGGGATGCGCGGGGGTTTACCTCGATCAGGTAGACGGTTTCGTCTTTGATCGCGAACTGGATGTTCATAAGACCGACAACGTTCAGCGCCTTGGCGAGTTTTTCGGTCTGGCTGCGGATTTCCGCGATCATCGCGTCCGAGAGCGAGTAGGGGGGTAGGGAACAGGCGCTGTCGCCCGAGTGCACGCCCGCCTCTTCGATGTGTTGCATGATGCCTGCGACGTGGGTCGCGGTGCCGTCAGAGAGACAGTCGACGTCAACTTCGACAGCGCCCGAGAGGTAGCTGTCGAGCAGGACAGGGCTGTCGCCCGAAACCACGACGGCGTCAGAGATGTAGCGACGCAGGTGGTCCATATCGCGGACGATTTCCATCGCGCGGCCACCCAGCACGAAGGAGGGGCGGATCACGAGGGGGAAGCCGATGCCTTCGGCGATGGCGAGTGCCTCTTCGTCGGTTGAGGCGATGCCGTTGTGCGGCTGGCGCAGGCCGAGCTTTTGCACAAGCTGCTGGAAACGCTCGCGGTCTTCGGCCAGATCAATGCTGTCAGGCGTCGTGCCGAGGATCGGAATGCCTGCATCATTGAGCGCATTGGCGAGTTTCAGCGGCGTCTGCCCGCCGAATTGCACGATCACGCCATGCAGCGTGCCGTTATCCTGTTCAACGCGCAGGATTTCCATGACGTGTTCAAAGGTGAGCGGTTCGAAATACAAACGGTCCGAGGTGTCATAATCGGTTGAAACTGTCTCGGGGTTGCAGTTGATCATGATGGTTTCATAGCCCTGATCGGTCAGGGCGAAACAGGCGTGACAGCAGCAGTAATCGAACTCGATCCCCTGCCCGATGCGGTTCGGGCCACCGCCCAGAATGACCACTTTCTTGCGGTCCGAAGGGCGGGCTTCGCACTCGGCCTCGCCCATGACGGGGCTTTCGTAGGTTGAATACATATAGGGTGTTTGTGCCTCGAATTCGGCGGCGCAGGTGTCGATGCGTTTGAAGACCGCGTTGACGCCAAGGTTGCGGCGTGCGCGGCGGACCTGGTCTTCGGTGCGGCCGGTCAGCTTGCCAAGGCGGGCGTCGGTGAAGCCAAGCATCTTGACTGCGCGCAGGCCGTCTTCGGTGACGGGCAGGCCGTTTTTGCGGATTTCGGCCTCGGCGTCCATGATTTCGCGGATGCGCGCAAGGAACCACGGGTCGAATTTGGTGACGGCATGGATATCGTCGTCAGACAGGCCGTGGCGCATGGCTTGGGCAATTACGCGGATGCGGTCGGGGGTTTGTTTGGCCAGCGCTTTGGTGATCGCGGCGGCATCCGGTGCGCCGGGGATGTCGATTTCGTCAAAACCCGTCAGGCCGGTTTCCATCGAGGCCAGCGCCTTTTGCATGCTCTCGTGAAAGGTGCGGCCGATGGCCATCGCCTCGCCCACGGATTTCATCGCCGTTGTCAGGTGGGGTTCGGAGCCTGCGAATTTTTCAAAGGCAAAGCGCGGGATCTTGGTGACGACATAGTCGATTGTCGGCTCGAACGATGCAGGGGTCACGCCGGTGATGTCGTTGTCGAGTTCGTCGAGCGTATAGCCGACCGCCAGTTTGGCTGCGATCTTGGCGATCGGGAAACCCGTGGCCTTGGAGGCCAGCGCGGAAGACCGCGACACGCGGGGGTTCATTTCGATGACCACCATGCGCCCGTCTGACGGGTTGACCGCCCACTGCACATTGGAGCCGCCTGTTTCGACGCCGATTTCGCGCAGCACGTTAATGCTGTGGGTCCGCATGATCTGGTATTCTTTGTCGGTCAGCGTCAGCGCGGGTGCGACGGTGATCGAATCGCCGGTGTGCACGCCCATGGGGTCGACGTTTTCGATGGCGCAGACGATGATCGCATTGTCGGCCTTGTCGCGCACAACCTCCATCTCGAATTCTTTCCAGCCCAGCAGGCTCTCGTCGACAAGGATCTGGCCGACAGGAGAGGCCTCCATCCCTGTGCGGCAATAGTATTCGTAATCTTCGCGGTTATAGGCCACGCCGCCGCCTGTGCCGCCAAGGGTAAAGGCGGGGCGGATGATCGCGGGCAGGCCGACATATTCGATCGCGTCAATGGCCAGTTGCAGGCCCGCCTTGATGTCGCGTTTGCCGTTGACTTCGGGGGCGGTGATGATGGTTGCCTTGGGGTTTTCGATGCCAAGGCGGTCCATGGCTTCGCGAAAAAGTTTGCGATCTTCGGCCATTTCAATGGCTTCGCGTTTCGCGCCGATCATCTCGACGCCGAATTTTTCCAGCACGCCCATGTCGGCCAGCGCCAGCGATGTGTTCAGGCCGGTCTGCCCGCCCATCGTCGGCAAGAGTGCGTCGGGGCGTTCTTTTTCGATGATTTTGGCGACAACTTCGGGGGTGATCGGTTCGATATAGGTGGCATCCGCCAGCCCCGGATCGGTCATGATGGTGGCGGGGTTGGAGTTAACCAGAATGACGCGGTAGCCCTCTTCGCGCAGGGCCTTGCAGGCCTGAGCGCCCGAGTAGTCGAACTCGCAGGCCTGTCCAATGATAATAGGGCCCGCGCCGATGATCATGATCGACTGGATGTCGGTACGCTTTGGCATGGCAGTGCCCCCTGAATGTGCAAATTGTCGTGGGTTATAGGGATGGCGACGCGGTGTGCAAGAGGCAGTTCAAATTTGTCGCCGATTTGATGCGCCGGATTGCGGAGCGGGCCGTATCGCTCCGCCGTGTCGGGTTTGATGATATCCATTGCATCGACGCGATGACAAATGATTACAGTGATGAGGTTCTTGCCGAGAAAATTGCGGCCTTGCAGCCCGGTGTTGTCGGGGTCACCGCCATCACGCCGTCGATCTACAAGGCCGAAGAGGTACCGCGCATCGCACAAGAGCATGCGCCAGGTGCCCTGCATGTCTTGGGCGGGGTTCATGCGACGTTTATGTATAAGCAAGTGCTCTCCGAGGCGCCTTGGGTCGATGTGATCGTGCGGGGTGAGGGCGAGGAGATCGTGACCGCGTTGATGTCTGCGGTGCGCGATGGCCGCTGGCCCGCCGACAAGCGGAAGATCAAGGGGCTTGCGTTCATTGATGCGGGCGAGATTGTAGCGACCCCTGCAACTGTTGCCCGTGCTGGAACGCGCGGGTGGCGTGCCTTTGCGTGATCAGGTGATGGCCGCTGCAGGGGTGTTTGCGCCGCCAAGCGATGAGGGAATGATGCCAGAGGGGCCCGCCGCGCGCATGCATCAGGCCTTGCGCGCGATCAAACCCGAAATGGCCCCGTCGCTGGCATGGGCTGCCGGAGAGCGGACGGCGCGCTATATTATGGCGCGCCGCATTCCGAAACCTGCACAGCTGTTGTTGCGGGTTCTGCCCGCTGCGCTGAACGGGCCGATCCTGTCAAAGGCGATTGCGCAACATGCATGGACCTTTGCGGGGTCGGGTGAATCTGCAATCACGGGGCCTTTGGTTTTCGAGATCAGGGACAACCCCATCGTGCGCGGGGAAGTCAGCAAGACGCCGCTGTGCCATTGGCATGCTGCGGTCTTTGAGACGCTTTTCGCAGCTTGGTGGACCAACGTCTGCGCTGTGTCGAGGAAAGCTGTTGTGCGACGGGTGCACCTGCGTGCCGGTTTGTTCTGAACCGGGGCTAGGGTCAGGCACCTTGATACCAAAATTCTGCGCATTTTGGTGCCTCCGGTGGGAGTTTTTCTTGCAAGATGATGAGGAACGGTTGACTTCATCCGGGCAAAGGGGTGTATCGGGCCGACCAACCGCACCGTCCTAATGCCTTGAGGAATTGACCCATGCACGCCTATCGCAGCCATACCTGTGCCGATCTGACCGCCGCTAATGTCGGGGAAACTGTCCGCCTGTCGGGCTGGGTCAATCGTGTGCGCGACCACGGGGGCATCCTGTTTATCGACCTGCGTGATCACTATGGCATTACGCAGGTGCTTTGTGATCCGGATTCGGCGGCTTTTGCCGACGTGGAAAAGGTGCGTTCGGAATGGTGCATTCGCATTGACGGCGAGGTAAAGGCGCGTGATCCCGAGCTGGTGAACCCCAAACTGCCCACCGGTGAGGTCGAGGTGTTCATCCGCGCGATTGAGGTGCTGGGTGCGGCCAAGGAATTGCCGCTGATGGTGTTTGGTGATCAGGAGTATCCTGAAGAGACCCGTTTGAAGTACCGTTATCTGGACCTGCGCCGCGAGGCGATGCAGCACAACATGAAACTGCGGTCCGACGTTGTGGCGTCAATGCGGCGCCGGATGTGGGATAGCGGGTTCCGCGAGTACCAGACGCCGATCATCACTGCATCGTCCCCCGAGGGTGCGCGCGATTTTCTGGTGCCGTCCCGCCTGCATCCGGGCAAGTTTTACGCGCTGCCGCAGGCCCCACAGCAGTTCAAGCAGCTGATCATGGTGTCGGGCTATGACAAGTATTTCCAGATTGCCCCGTGCTTCCGTGATGAAGACCCGCGTGCCGACCGGTCGCCCACGGATTTCTACCAGCTGGATCTGGAGATGTCCTTTGTCGAGCAGCAGGATGTGTTTGACACAATTCAGCCTGTGCTGACGGGAATTTTTGAAGAGTTCGGCGGCGGCCGGAAGGTTGACCAGACATGGGAGCAGATCAGCTATCGCGATGCGGCCCTATGGTATGGCACCGACAAGCCGGACTTGCGCAACCCGATCAAGATGCAGGTCGTGTCCGAGCATTTTGCAGGGTCCGGCTTTGCGATTTTCGCCAAGTTGTTGGAGCAAGAGGGCACCGAAGTGCGCGCAATCCCTGCACCGACCGGTGGATCGCGCAAATTCTGTGATCGCATGAATGCCTTTGCCCAGAAAGAGGGTTTGCCCGGAATGGGCTATATCTTCTGGCGCGAAAAGACCGCCGATGCGGTGGCCCAAGAGCTGGGTATTTCGGTGAAAGAGGCGCAGGCCAAACTGAAATCCGGTGAAGTGGAAGGCGGCATGGAAGCGGCGGGACCATTGGCCAAGAATATCGGGCCCGAGCGTACGGAAGCGATCCGCCAGCAGCTTGGTCTGGGTCTGGGCGATGCGGCGTTTTTCCTTGGTGGCAAGCCGAAGGCGTTTGAAGGTGTGGCCGGTAAGGCGCGCACCGTTATCGGTGATGAGCTGGGCCTGACGGATCAGGACCGCTTTGCTTTTGCATGGATCGTGGATTTCCCGATCTACGAGCAGGATGAAGAGACCGGCAAGATTGATTTTGAACACAACCCTTTCTCGATGCCGCAAGGCGGGATGGAGGCGCTCGAGGGCGATCCGCTCAAGGTGCTCGGATACCAGTATGATCTGGCCTGTAACGGGTATGAGCTGGTGTCCGGTGCGATCCGGAACCACCGTCCCGAGATTATGTTCAAGGCGTTTGAATTGGCCGGATATGGCAAGGACGAAGTCGAGAAGCGCTTTGGCGGCATGGTCAATGCGTTCCAATATGGCGCCCCGCCCCACGGCGGCTGTGCGGCGGGGATCGACCGGATCGTGATGTTGCTGGCGAACGCGTCGAACATCCGTGAGGTCATCATGTTCCCGATGAACCAGCGCGCGGAAGACCTGATGATGGGCGCGCCAAGCGAGCCACAGAACGAGCAGCTGCGCGAATTGCGTCTGCGCGTTCTGCCGCCAGAAAGCTAGGCGGCTGTCGTTAGAGCGGCCCGGCTGCGGCGAGCCGTGTCTGCACCAGCTGTGACAGGGCGATGACGCCGGGCCCCGCGTTCTGGCCGGCGCGTCGCAGGCGGATCAGGTTTGCGACAGCGGCGTCAAGGTCATGATCCTTGGCGCTGCGTGCCACGCCGCCAAGAAACTGTGTGACATAGTCCAGTGCGTCATCTTCGTCCGTGTCGTCAAGCACCTGCGCGATATGGTGCAGGTCGTCCCGATAGGCGACCAGATCGGGCCGGATTGTTTCGTCGGATACGGCGCGGGGTGTAGTTGGTTGCCGTTCCTTTGGCAGGTTCTCCAGAATGGCGGTTTGAAATCCCAGCAGGCTGTCAACCGGTTTGGCGACAAAGCCGTCGGCACCTGCGGCGATCACATCACGCGCGTGATCATCCCCGCTCATCCCCAAAAGCACCTCGATCCGCGGGGTTGCCGCGGCCAGCATCCGCAGCAGTGACAGCCCCGACCCATCGGGCAGGCCCACATCGACCAAGAGAACATTTGGCCGGTATATCGCCAGATGACGCCGCGCATTTTCCAGACTGTCAGCCCGCCGGAGCCGCGCCCCCGAGCGCAGGCACATCAGGCGGATCGCCTCGCTTGCGAAGCGGCTGTCTTCGACCACAAGAACGGTCAGCCCCAGCAGTGGGCGGCGTGCGGTGGGCGCACGGGTAAACATCAGTTCATCAAGCGTTGCCATCTGATTCTTCCCTTCGTTGCAGCTCCCTCATTCAAAGCAGCACAAGGTGAAGAGGTGATTAACCGCATCGCCCGTTGCACCCGCCGTATGCGCAGGCCATAAAGTGGAAAAGAGGAGATACCCGCATGATTGGCCGTCTGAACCATGTTGCAATTGCCGTGCCTGATCTGGAGGCCGCAAGCGCGCAGTACCGCACCATGCTGGGGGCCGACGTGGGTACGCCGCAGGATGAGCCGGACCATGGTGTGACAGTCGTTTTCATCACTCTGCCCAATACCAAGATCGAGTTGCTTTATCCGCTTGGTGAAGGCTCTCCGATACAGGGTTTTCTCGACAAGAACCCCTCGGGCGGCATTCATCATGTCTGCTATGAGGTCGACGATATTCTTGCGGCCCGTGATCACCTGCTGGCCGAAGGTGCACGCGTGCTGGGTGGCGGTGAACCCAAGATCGGGGCGCACGGGAAGCCGGTATTGTTTTTGCATCCCAAGGACTTCAATGGCTGTCTGATCGAGCTTGAGCAGGTTTAGCCCCTTGTCCTGACGCGCAAACGGCGTATCTGAAGGACAGCCACGCTACATAAGGAATATCGTTTTGGGTCCCGTATCCGGTCTTGTTTTGCTTGCAGTCATTTGGACGGTTGTTTTCTTTATCGTCCTGCCGCTGCGTCTTGAAACCCAAGGCGAGGCAGGCGAGATCGTACCCGGCACCCATGCCTCGTCGCCTGCGAATTTCAGCTTCAAACGCAAGGCGCGGTTGACCACGATGTGGGCCGTGCCGATCTGGATTGTCATCGCAGGCACGATCCTGTCGGGTGCTGTGTCGGTTCGCGATATCGACTGGTTCGAGCGGATGTCGACCCCCGAGGTCAGTCGCGACTAACGGCGTGATAGAGGTGGGTGAAGGTTGCGGCACCCAAAATCGGGATCACCAGATTGATCAGCGGAAATGACAGTGGGACAGCCATCAGGCAGCCTGCGAGCCAGATTTTCGCTTGGTGTTCCTTGCGCAACGCTTTGGCGCGGACCCGTCCCACGCGGCGCATGGCGGCCAGCGTGAAATATTCGCGGCCCAAAAGGAACCCGTTCAGCGCATAGAAGATAAAGAGCGCGGCAAAGGGAAAGAGCCCGTAGAGGATAAAGGCAAAGAGGTTTGCCACGATCAGCACACCCATAAAATTCACGCTGTCGCGCAGCCCGTCCCAGAAGGTGACATGGGGGACCGCGGGAAGTGTGGGGAAATGCTTGTCCTCGACCGCCTGCGCGACCTCGTCCAGAAAGAGTGACGTGATGGCAGAAGCCACCGGCACCATCAGGAAGATCGACATCACGATGATCAGCCCGAGCGACCCCCAGCTGAGCAGATCGCCGATCCATGTGACTTCGCCAACGCCGGGCAGGGTGATCGGGGTTGCGGTCAGCCATTCAATCAGCCACAGAAGCCCCGCGTAAAGGCCCACCAGCAAAGCAATCGTCAGGCCGATCCCGCGCCACAGCACGCTGCGAAAGCGGGGGTCGGGCAGTTGGGCGATGGCCTTGAGAAAAGACGCAAGGATCATGTATCGGCCCAGGTGGTGATCGCCGCGAGGTCGGGGCGGGGGCGTTCCGGCGGTGCGCTGGTTTCTGTGCCGAGGTGGATGAAACCGGCCACGGTTTCATGGGGCGCAAGCCCGAGGCCTTCGGTGACGAAGGTTTCATCATGGCTCGCCCAGCCCGAGAGCCAGTTCGCACCCCAACCTGCCGCAAGGCCCGCGTTGACCAGCGCGAGGCAGACGGCACCTGCGGAATAGACCTGTTCGATTTGGGGGATTTTCTCGCTTGGTTTGGGGCTGCAGATCACGGCGACGGCAAGGTCGGCCTTGGCGAACTGGTCGTGTGCCTTGGTGATTTTTTCGGGGTCGATGCCAAGCGCCGTGCCGCGGTCCGGCACCAATGCGGCCAGCCGCGCAAGGGCAGGTTTTGACAGGACGATGAAACGCCAAGGTTCCAGCTTGCCATGATCGGGCGTGCGTGCGGCGGCCGTCAGCAGGGTTTCCAGCGTGGCACGGTCCGGCACCGGCGTTGTCAGCGTCTTGGCCGGGCGCGACCTGCGGGTGAGAAGAAATTCGAGGGCGGCTTGGTTGCGGTCTGGCATAGGTCTTCCTGTGTTATCTGTGCGCTACAGATATGAAGGCAGGGGCCGCGTGGCAACAGGGGGCGGGTGTTGAAAGAAATTCGCAGGCTTCAGACATCGGATGGCTTTGTGGCTTGCGGTCCGAACGGATCCAATCCGGCAGACCGGACCTTGACGCAAATCGCAGGGAATGGTGGCTTTGAGCCCACTTTGACAAATGCTGCATCTTGCATGAATATCCCCACTTGGTAGGCACAAGACATGGGAGCCTCAAATGAAGCGAATTTTGCTAACGTACGTGTTTACACTGTTTGCGACGGTTTCCTCTGCGGTTGAATTCGATGAAGCCGAAGTTCGTGCAATGTGCGCCGAAGACTGGCCGCAAGAGCAAGAACTTCAGGAATTATGCCTTTTTGGTGAACGTGATGGTTATGACGAAGTGATGGTGTCATATGATGATGGGGATGCAATGGACCAAGTTCTATTAGACCTCTGTATCGATCGATCGGGTTTGAACTGGTCGTTTGTAGCTGACTGCTTTGACGAACAGACCGACGCTTTTGCAGACTTCCCTTATTTAGCGAGTCGTTATGACGGAAGGGTCTCAAGTTCGATCATGCAGGATATTGCAGTAGGGTGTCGCGAGAAATGGCGGCCCGATCTCGCCAGACAGCATTTCTGCATTGTACGAATGGCATGGTCAATGATTGAAGCGAACTAAGCTGTTGCAGTCATCATTTAAGAGAGAATTTCCTTGTAGGCCGAGGATAACCACTGCTTATTTGACCATCATTGTTGAATTTAAGGATGCATAGAAAAACGACTGTTTGAACGAAGGGGTCCACGTTTACTTCATCCGGCAGCGAACATCACTGAGTAGTATATCAATGAGGTTACTTAAGTATTTCAGTGCCTGCGTTGTCGTAGGTTTCGTTGTTTGTGCGTTCGCCTATGGTTTTCAGCTATTAGCATGGGAGATCATAGGTTGGCTCGATGTGCCGTCCGGCGGGGCAATCGCTTTCTGTATTGATTTTACATTTAAGATTGGCGGCATGGCTCTAATGGCGCTGGGGTTTTTTATCATTTCGGGTCTGATCAAAGAACTCAATGACGGCAGATAGGACTTGGTGCCAAAAGAGCCCACATATTCGGCAAGGCATTTGATAACTTACGCTAAGGTGTTGAGCGGACTGACGTCAGCTTTGCGGGCACCTGCTTGGCTTCTGTGTTGATTTCGCCTGCGTAGCGCTGGGCACGCAACAGTTTTAAGGCATCTCCCTAGAGTACGGCTTTCATCTCGGCCAGCCAATTGTCCACGAACGCATCAAACCGTGCATCCGGCTGGCGCAGGGGGAAGACCTCGGCGAAGGGGTCGGGGGCGGTGACTTTGCTGCCGGACATTTCCTGTAAGACGTTGTGGCCGCAGAAGGGGACATAGGTTTCCGAATAGCCACCCTCGTGGACCATCACCAGTTTGCCGTCGCAGACATCACCCGCAAGCGCCATGACTTGGGCTGTCATCATCTGGAAAGTTTCGGCAGTGGCCAGCATCCGGCCCAGCGGGTCGTTCGCCGCGGCATCAAAACCGCAGGCGATGATCAGCACATCCGGCGCGAAATCGCGGATGGCGGGCAGGGCGAGGCGCTCCATCGCGGCCAGATAGCCCGCGTGCCCTGTGCCGGGGGGAAGGGGGATGTTGAGGTTATAGCCTTTGCCCGCACCTGTGCCACGGTCGGTAAAGGCGCCTGTGTCCATAGGGTAGTTGCGCTCCTGATGGAGCGACACGGTGAGTACGTCGGCGCGGTCGTAGAAGACCGCCTCAGTCCCGTTGCCATGGTGTACGTCCCAATCGAGCACGGCAAAGCGGCTTGCCAGCCCTGCCGCCTTTGCAGCCTCGATCGCGATCCCGATATTGTTGAGCAGGCAGAACCCGTTGGGATAGTCCGGCAGGCAGTGGTGGCCGGGCGGGCGCGAGAGGGAATAGGCGTTGGTAAGTTCACCGCGCAGCACGGCGGCAAGGGCGGCTTTCGCGAGGCCTGCGGACAGCGCCGCCACTTCATAGCCGCCGGGACCAAAGGGCGTGCGGCGCCCGAGTTCGCCGCCGCCTGCGTCGGAGAGGGCTTTGAATTCATCAAGGTAATGCGCAGGATGAATGCGCAGCAGGTCTTCGTGCGTGGCAGGCGTGGCACCTTGCATGGCGAGGTCTTTGGCCAGCCCTGTGACCTCGATCAGGTTCTTCAGGCGGCGTTTGGTTTCGGGGCTTTCGGGCAGGCCGCCGTCCAGCGGTTGCACCAGCCCACCCACAGGCAGCATGCCAGCGTAGTTGCCGCCCCCGTGCCAGAAACAGCGTTCGTCCCAAAAGAAACCTGTGGTCATGTGCTGCTAGCCTTTGCGCAGTTGATAGATGCCTTCCGGCAGATCCAGCGCCGCTTCAAGATCGCGCAATTGCGTGAGCGACAGCGTGATGCGGACTACCTCATCGGTGCGCGGATCAAACTGGGATATTGTGACGCAATCATCAAAGGCGTTGATGATGACGTCTTCTTTCAGGGGGGCAGCACCTTCGTCAACCAGGGTGACAACGGTGGCATCATAGTCGTGTTCGATTGTAAACATGGGGTTAGCCTAACTTGGGATTTGCGGGCTTACAATTGCGCAATGCCCTGTCATGCGCGTTCTTGTGCCATGTGCTTGCGTGCGCAGTTGCCGTCATCCACGTAACTGCTAGTCTATCTTGGAAAGTTAGTTGTCAGTGAAAGCCTCATGATCCGTTTTTTGCCCCTTGTTCTTTGCGCGGTTATCAGCGCCTGTTCCCCGGTGCTGGTCGAGGCGCCACCACCACAGCCGGTGGTGCAAGCGGCCGCACCGGTAGCGCCGCGCCTGTCCCAGCGGCAAGCGGTCGAGAATTTCGACTTTGTCGTGCGCCGCGTAAAACCGGTGGCCGAGCAATTTTGCCGCAGAAGCGGACAGCAATCCAATTGCGATTTTCAGATCGTCATAGATACCCGTGCAGAACGCGGGGTGAATGCGTTTCAGACCCTCGACCGCGCAGGGCGTCCGGTGATCGGCTTTACGGTGCCGTTGATTGCCGAGGCACGTAACCGCGATGAGCTGGCCTTTGTTATGGCGCATGAGGCGGCACACCATATTCGCGGGCATATTGCGCGCCAGCAGCAGAACGCTGCTGTCGGCGGGCTCTTGGTGGGTGCTTTGGCCGGTGCGCTGGGTGCTGCGGATATCGAGAGCGCTCAACGGATCGGGGCCACTGTGGGGGCGCGGACCTATTCGAAGGAGTTCGAGTTGGAGGCTGATGCGCTGGGCACGCGGATCGCGGCGGCGGCTGGATTTGATCCGCTGCGGGGGGCAGAGTTCTTCTTCCGCATTCCTGATCCGGGAGATCGTTTTCTGGGTACGCACCCGCCCAACGCAGACCGCGTACGCACCGTGCAAAGGGTCGCGGCAGGGCTTTAGGTCAGTGTCGCCATGGCAATTGTGATGGCGGCAAAGAAACACCCTGACGCGGTCACAACAAAACCGTGCCAGATCGCCGTCGAAAACTTCAGCGTTTCGCTGGCATAGAAGGGGACGCCCGCTGTGTAGAGCAAACCGCCGATAGCGATCAGTACCATCACGGATGCAGGTACGACGGGCCAGAGCGACCAGACAAGGGCAAGGCTCAGCCAGCCCATGATCAGGTAGAGCGCCGGCCCGAACCGCCCCGGCGTTTGCCAGAAAAAGAGTTTGAGTGTCATGCCAATCACAGCCAGCCCCCACACGATCGCGAGGATCACATAAGCAAAGCCGCTGCCGATCATCACGACAAGCGGCGTATAGGTGCCGGCAATCTTGAGATAGATGGCGGCGTGATCAAAGCGGCGCAGGAGCGGGCGGATCCCTTCCCACGGGGTCATATGATAAAAGGCCGAGGCGACGAATGTGGCGATAAGCGTGGCGCCGTAGACGCAAATCGCAGCAATCTGTCCGGGCGTTGCTGTGCCAAGCGACCAGACGATCAGCACAATGGCCCCTGTGATCGCACCCAACACGCCCACCGCATGCATTGTGCCATCAGCGATACGTTCCGAGCGGGCGTAGGTGGGATACATATGAGATACCTTTTTGGTGATCAGTCGAGGGTAGTCGGTTCGCCTGTTCGGTCAAATGTTCCGTTGGGTCAGAGCGGGCCTTGGCAGCCGCAGCCTGATGGCGCAGTCTCAGTCTAGATCGCGAAAGGTTAAGATTATGTGGCAACAGGTTTTGCGGGTCAGGCAACGGGCAATCTGGTCTTGGGACGGATTTGCCCATGTGTACAAAACAGAAGGGTCGTTATCGCAATGGCTCGTGGCGAATCTGGTCTTTGGTGTGCTGGCATTCCTATTGCCGCTTTCGGCGGGCGAACGGGGGATGCTGTTGATGGGCGGGATCATCGTACTGGCCGCCGAATGTATGAACACTGCGATCGAACGTGTTGTGGATGATATCAGCACAGAAAAACGCGACGCTGCGCGGCAGGCCAAGGATTGTGGGTCGGCGGCTGTGGCGGTGACGGCTATCGGGGTTGGTGTTGCCTGGGTCTGTGTGATCGTGGGCCTCTTGTGGTAGCCGCCTTTGCGACTTTTTGGGGGCGCTCTTTTCAAAGGCGTGTCGCGGGCTAACTGGTATTCAAACGATAATGGAGAGACCGATGCGCCTGACAACATTGACCCTTGCCCTGTTCCCGATAGCTGCCGTTGCGGCAGGTGGCGGGAGCGACACGCCCCCGACACCATCCGAGACAACGACGGAATGTGCCGACGGACAGGTCTTTGACTTGGCGACCCAAAGCTGCATGGACCCCGCAGAGAGTACAAATGACGATAGCGCGCGACTGGATGATGTGCGTGAACTGGCCTACGCGGGCTATTATCAGGCGGCTCTTGATGTGCTGGATACGCTTGAAAACCCGCAAGCTCCACTGGCGTTGACCTATTACGGTTTCAACCACCGCAAGGCAGGCCGCGTCGATCTTGGCATGGCCTATTATGATGCGGCACTTGCCGCCGACCCGAACAACCTTCTGGCGCGGTCCTACATGGGGCAGGGATATGTTGCCTCTGGCGATATGGTGTTGGCGCAGGCGCAACTGACCGAAATCCGGATGCGCGGCGGTCGCGACACCTGGGCCGAGGCGTCGCTGGTGCAGGCGATCACCACTGGAAAGGCCGCATCCTACTGACTTGATCTAGCGCAAGGTGCCGGTTGCGGCGGGATGCTATCAGAGCATTACCCGCAATCGGAGGATCAAAGATGCAAACCTTGGGCGACGCACGCGAACATTTCTGGCGTGTCATCAAAATGGCCGATGCCTGTGAGGTCGATCTGTCGACCGCGCTGGATGAAAACAGGATCAACATCGACGAATACGCCGATATGATCACCAGTTGCCGAGGGTGCACACAGGTCGGAAAATGCGACCGTCTGCTGGCGGATGCACCAAAGTTGGACCACGCCCCCGACTATTGTGAAAATCGCGACATGTTTGCAGTGCTGCGGCAGGATTGAGCGACACAGGGTAAGATCTTGAACGGATGATCGCACAAGGCCTTGTGCGACATCTTTGTCATTCCAAAGGACGAAATGCTGCGCACGGGCGTAAGACTGGCGGATATCCTATGCCCGCAGTTGGCCGTCAGGCCTTTACCTTGCGCGTGTCCGGATGCAGCGCGGTGCCCAGAATATGCTCTGCACGATGGATCACCTTTTGCGCACTGCCGACAATCTCGGGCTGGGGGGCTTGGGCGATTGTGTGATCCTTGCCGGGGTAATCCAGCGTTGACAGAAAATGCCGCATGCAATTGAGGCGCGCGCGTTTCTTGTCATTGGATTTCACCACGGTCCATGGCGCGTCGGCGGTGTCGGTATAGAAGAACATCGCCTCTTTCGCTTCGGTATAATCCGCCCATTTATCAAGGCTTGCCTTGTCGATCGGGGACAGTTTCCATTGCTTGAGCGGGTCGGTCTCACGCGCGTCAAAGCGCCGTTTCTGTTCGGCCTGCGTGACTGAGAACCAGTATTTGTAAAGGCGGATACCCGAACGGGTGAGCATCCGTTCCAGCTCGGGCGTCTGGCGCATGAATTCAAGGTATTCTTCGGGTTTGCAGAACCCCATCACCCTTTCCACGCCCGCACGATTGTACCAGCTGCGGTCATAAAGCACCATCTCGCCCGAGGTGGGCAGGTGTGCGATGTAGCGCTGGAAATACCATTGGCCGCGTTCCTCGTCGGTGGGTTTGTTCAGCGCCACGACGCGGGCGGCACGGGGGTTGAGGTGTTCGGTGAAGCGCTTGATCGTGCCGCCCTTACCGGCGGCGTCACGCCCTTCAAACAACAGCACAAAGCGCTGACCGGTCTCTTGCGCCCAAAGCTGGACCTTCAAAAGCTCGGCCTGTAGTTCCGCCTTTTCCGCCTCATAGGGCCGGCGGGCCATTTTCGGCAGGCTTGCTTCTCTGCGGCGTACAGGCTGTTTGGGATCGGCGTTTATCACGGCATCTTTCACGTCACTCTCCTTTTTCGCTTGGCCAGAGCGTAGCAGGGCCGGGGCGGTTTTGCCTTGACGTGAGTCAAGCCTGTGACATTGCGCCGGTTGATTAAGTGCCGAGATGGGCTACCATTCTTTCACGCAATCACCGTAGGAGGACATTATGCGTCTCACAGTACTTGCCTTTGCGATGCTGCCAGCGGCAGCTTTTGCCCAAGATACCACCCTTCCGACCCCGACAGAGCCTGTCGCGCAATCCCAGACCTGCCCTGCAGGCACCGCATGGGATGCGAGCGCCGCCGCCTGTGCATCCACATCCCAGTCGGTTGTGCCTGCCCAAGGCAGCGGGTGCAGCCATGGCGCTGCGCGTGAGGTCACTTCCTGATCTGAGGACAAGGTCCTGAGGATCATCGAAAATGCACTGAGCGACCGCGGCTCGAAATACGCGGTCGCAGGTGGTCCTGTTTCGTCAGCGGACGAGGCACGCGCTTTTGTCAAAACGCTGTGCCGCCGCAAGAAATTCGCCAAAGCGACCCATAACACATGGGCGGTTTTGCTGCCCGACGGCCCCCTGAAAAATGACGACGGCGAAAGCGGCGCAGGCATGGTCATCCTGCGGATGCTGGAGCGCGAGGGGCTGGAAGGCCACATCATCGTGGTGACACGGTGGTTTGGCGGCGTGAAGCTGGGCGGTGACCGGTTCCGCCGCGTGCAGGACGCGGTGAGGGTTTATCTGGACGCGATGGGGGTGTCGGGGTGAACCCCGACCTGCGGGGCTTGTAAAGCGGGTTGGGCATAGTCACCTGTATCAGAGCCGCCCTATTGTGGGACGGCGCTATGAAAGGGATCACCATGTCCTTCAAAGACCTCAGCACACAAAAGACACCCGATGCGGCCGTGAAAACGCCAAAGACTGAAACGGTTGCGGCCAAGCCTGATGCGAAAGCACCAGAAGCAAAGGCCCCCGCCAAGAGCTAACGGGCTGCGGGGGCAACCCTGCCGAATATGACTATGTGCGAAGGCGTGTCATGTGAGTGATGCGCCTTTTGTTTTTTGGGGGACGGGCGGGCAGCGGTACAAAATTGACAACTTTGGATTGTTCTATGACAGTGTGCCTAAAGGTTTGAGGCGAGTTGGAGAATAATTAATGAAACTACCTGATTATCTGCAGCAAGGTGAAGTTGCTCGTTTATTCCCGGTTCTGGCCGACACATCGAAAGAAGGCCGTACCACATCAATTTTCCTGTCATGTTTATCGAGTGTTGATGAATTCGCGTTACAATTGTTGAAGTCCGTTGGTTCTAAAGTTGGGAAGCGAGCGACGCTGAATTGTTTCACAGAGGTTGTTTTCAAAGGTGAGAAAGACGCAAAGAATGATCGGCCAGATGGTCTGATTGTACTCAAGAACGGCAACAAAGAATGGCGGGCCCTGCTGGAGACAAAAGTTGGGACAGCAGAGCTAAACGCCGATCAGATCGAAAAGTATCGTAGCATTGCCAAAGCGAATGACATTGACTGCGTGATTACAATTTCAAACCAGTTTACGTCGTTGCCAACAAATCATCCGATGCGTGAGGTGCAGAAAAGCAAATCAAAAATTCCAGTTTATCACTGGTCTTGGATGTTTATCGTGACCGAAGCTGATCTCTTGATCAACAATGGATCCGTTGCCGATTCAGACCAGCTTTTGCTCTTGCGAGAATTGCGTAGGTTCCTAACACACGAGAGTGCCGGTGTTCGTGGTTTCACCCGTATGCCAGCCGAATGGCCTGAACTGAACAGACTTGTTTCTGCAGGTGGAAAAATCACGCAACGATCCGATGAAGCGCAGATTGTTGTAGGAGCATGGCACCAAGAAACCAAAGACCTCTCTCTTATTCTGTCACGACAAACGGAAACCTCGGTCAGCGAGCGTATCAAGCGAGCGCATCAAAGCGATATTGCTCTGCGAGATAAAGAGGCGCTCGAAGTCCTACGCGATACTCAATGTCTGAAAGCGGTCTTTGATATTCCTAACGCGGCCGCACCTTTGGAAATCTGCGCAGATTTGAAAAGACGTACGATTGACATTGGTATGACCCTCAGCGCGCCTCGTGATCGGAAATCATCAAAGGCACGTGCGAATTGGCTGCTTCGTCAAATAAACACGGATCAAATTGATGATCTTCATGTTCGTATGACGTGGCCCGGGCGCAGCGAAGACACGCAATTCACGGTCAAGGAGTTACTCGAAGACGTAAGTATATGCGAAGTCGGAAAGGAAAACTTGCAGGTCCTTTCCTTCTTTATTTTCAACGCAAAAAGGTTAGGGGCCCGATTTACCCAGCAAGCTAACTTCATCACTGATCTCGAAACAGTGGTTCCACAATTCTATCAAGATGTCGGCCAGTCCTTGACTGAATGGCGACCTTCGGCGCCAAAGATCAAAGCTGACAGACAAGACGCTTCGGATGTGTCGGTAGAGGCACTGGAAGAGCAATCAACAGAAGAGGCAGGAGAGTTGTAGGCTATTCGCTTAAAGCCCCCCACAAGTCATACTCCCCCGCTTCCTCAACCGCGACCTTGACCACATCCCCCACGGCCAACCCCTCGGCCCCTTCATCAATAAACAGGTTCCCGTCGATCTCCGGCGCATCCGCCCATGTGCGGCAGGTGGCGATGCCGTCTTCGTCGATGTCGTCCACGATCACTTCAAGCGTGCGGCCCACTTTAGCTTCCAGTTTCGCCGCCGAGATCGCCTGCGCCTTTTCCATGAACCTGTCCCAGCGGTCCTGTTTGACCTCGGACGCCACATGGTCGGGCAGAGCGTTGGAGCGCGCACCGGCCACGTTTTCGTATTGGAAGCAGCCCACGCGGTCGAGTTGTGCTTCGTCCAGCCAGTCCAGCAGGTGCTGGAATTCGGCCTCGGTTTCACCCGGATAGCCGACGATAAAGGTCGAACGCAGGGTGATATCGGGGCATTCTGTCCGCCATGCGGCGATCTCGTCCAGCGTCTTTGCCCCTGCCGCAGGCCGCGCCATGCGCCGCAGCACATCGGGGTGGCTGTGCTGGAACGGGATATCCAGATAGGGCAGCACACCGTTGGCGGGGTCGGCCATAATGGGGATCAGATCGCGCACATGCGGGTAGGGGTAGACGTAGTGCAGGCGCACCCATGCCCCCAGTTGCCCCAACTCGCGGGTCAGGTCGGTAATATGGCTGCGCACCTCGCCGTCTTTCCACGGGTTCAGATCATACTTGCGGTCCAGCCCGTAGGCGGATGTGTCCTGTGAGATGACGAGCAGTTCCTTCACGCCGGCCTCGACCAGCTTTTCCGCCTCGCGCAGCACCGCATGGGCCGGGCGCGATGCCAGCCGTCCGCGCATATCGGGGATGATGCAGAATTTGCATTTGTGGTTACAGCCTTCGGAAATCTTTAGATAGCTGTAGTGGCGCGGTGTCAGGCTCACCCCGCTG
The DNA here is from genome assembly GCF_900156505.1 of Yoonia rosea. Classification (NCBI taxonomy): domain Bacteria; kingdom Pseudomonadati; phylum Pseudomonadota; class Alphaproteobacteria; order Rhodobacterales; family Paracoccaceae; genus Yoonia; species Yoonia rosea. The sequence continues at coordinate 213,982 of NZ_FTPR01000004.1, forward strand.
GCAGGCAGCAGGTCAATGAACGGGTCGGGCGCGGGCGGCACCACGCCATGCACAGCATCGAGCACTTGTTCGTATTGATGCGGGCCGGTGACTGCCAGAATTTGCGGGTGGTGTTCGCGGATGTAATCGGGTTCGGCCCCCAGACAGCCGGTGACGATGACCTTGCCGTTTTCCTTGAGCGCCTCGCCAATCGCATCAAGGCTTTCGGCCTTGGCGCTATCCAGAAACCCGCAGGTGTTGACGATCACGGCCTCGGCCCCCGCATAATCAGGGCTGATGGCGTAACCTTCGGCACGCAGGCGGGTGAGGATGCGTTCGCTATCAACCAATGCCTTGGGGCAGCCAAGGCTGACCATACCGATCGTCGGCTGGCCCGCGCGGGGGGTATCGGTGAGGCGCGCCTTGGGGGCGAGGTCTGGGCGGAGGTTTGGCGGGTTCTGTGTCATGCGCCGCATATAGCGCGGGGCGGAGGTGTTGGGAATGGGGGTGTTGACCTAAGCCTCAAGCCAAAGCTGCCGCAGGCGTCGTCCGCTAATCGGCTGGGCCTTCAGACCCCAAGGCAGTGCCGCATGATCGCCTTTTGTGCGTGCAGCCTGTTCTCGGCCTCGTCAAAGATGACCGAATGGGGCCCGTCCATGACGCTGCTGGTCGCCTCGTCATCGCGGTGGGCGGGCAGGCAGTGCATGAACAGCGCGTTATCCTTGGCCTTGGCCATCAGCGCGTCATTCACCTGATAGCCGCGCAGCTGGTTGTGCCGCCGTTCGCGTGCGGATTGCGGATCGTGCATGCTGACCCACGTATCGGTCACCACCAGATCAGCGCCCTGCACCGCCTCATTGGGATCGCGCACGGTTGTATATAGCCCGTCGAGCGCAGGTTCAGGATCAAGCGGCGGCGGGCCTGTGAACACCAGATCGAATTCGAACTGTTTGGCGGCATGGGCAAAGCTGGCAAAGACATTGTTGCCGTCACCCGACCAGACAACCTTTTTGCCTTTGATGGGGCCGTTATGTTCCTCGAACGTCATGATATCGGCCATGATCTGGCAAGGGTGCGTGCGGTTGGTCAGCCCGTTGATGACCGGCACCGTGGCGTATTCGGCCATATCCAGCAGGGTCTGTTCCTCGAATGTGCGGATCATGATCAGGTCGACATAGCGCGACAGCACACGTGCGGTATCGGCAATCGTCTCGCCATGGCCCAGTTGCATATCCGCCCCAGACAGCACCATCGTCTGCCCGCCCATCTGCCGCACACCCACGTCAAAGGACACACGGGTCCTTGTTGACGGCTTTTCAAAAATCAGCGCCACCATATGCCCGGCGAGCGGCTGATCCGCATCCGGCGTGCCCTTGTGCAGACCGGCGCGGGCGGTTTTCATCGCTTTGGCATTGTCGATGATGTTGCGCAGCGCATCGGTGGGGGTCGTATGGATATCAAGAAAATGGGTCATGTGTTTCGCTTTTGTTGGGCCGTTTCCGACCAGTCAGTTCAGAGATGGGTCATTACCTGGACAAGGCGTCCTTCGGCTGTCGTGGTCAGACGTCGGTTCATGAAACCGGCCTGTTTATAGATTGTGATGGTGCGGGTGTCAGTCGTCCCCGGCGCCACGGCCACCATGGGGTATTTCAGACGCAGGCTGCGGATATACCCTTCGATATAGCCGACAGAATGGCCCTGTCCCATGAAATCGCTATCGCCGACAAAGGTGGCCATGACCCGGGCGCCAAACGGCAGGTCCGCATATTGCGGCATCTCAAAGGCGCGGGCGTCGTGATCGTGGATATAGGCAAAGGGGTGGTCGATCAGGCTCACCACCCGCATGTCAATCGCGGCACTGTCCATGTCTCTTTCCATCAGCGCAATTTGCTTGTCCGCATCGGGCCACCAGACTTTGACATGCGCCGTCTGTAACCAGCGGCGCATCAAAGGCAGGTCTGCCTCGGTCAGGGGGCGGAACGTGTAATTACGCATTGGCCTCCTTTACATGGGATGCCGCAGCATCAAGCTTGTCCACCGCCAGCGCGATATCGGCGTCAGTGATATTAAGCGCGGGCAACAAGCGCACGACATTGTCCGCGGCAGGCACGGTCAGCACCCCTTGGGCAAAACCTGCCGTGACGACATCGCTATTTGTGGCCTTGCATTTCAGACCAAGCATCAGGCCCGATCCGCGCACGGCTTCGAACACATCGGGATATGCCGCCACCAGCCCTTCGAGCTTTTGGCGCATCATACCGGCCTTACGGTTGACCTCGGCCAGAAACGCGTCGTCGCCGATGATCTCCATGACTTTGGCACCCACAGCACAGGCCAGAGGGTTGCCGCCATAGGTGGACCCATGCGTGCCTGCCGTCATGCCGGATGCCGCGTTTTCCGTGGCCAGCACCGCCCCGAGCGGGAAGCCGCCCCCGATGCCTTTGGCAACCATCATGATATCAGGGCTGATACCCGCCCATTCATGGGCAAAAAGCTTACCGGTCCGGCCCATGCCGCATTGCACCTCATCAAGGATCAGCAGGATGCCGTGTTGGTCGCACAGATCGCGCAGCCCCTTCAGGCAGACATCGGGCAAAGGACGAATGCCGCCTTCGCCCTGCACTGGCTCGACCATGATTGCCGCGATCTTGTCGGACACTGCAGCTTGCAGGGCATCATGGTCGCCAAATTCCAGATGGGTGAAACCGGGAAGCAACGGACCAAAGCCCTTGACCATCTTCTCGGAACCGGCTGCCGCAATCCCCGCACTGGAGCGCCCATGGAAAGACCCCGTGAAGGTGATGATCTCGGTCCGTTCGGGCTGGCCTTTGTCGTACCAGTATTTGCGGGCCATTTTGACGGCCAACTCGCAGGCCTCGGTGCCCGAGTTGGTGAAGAACACGGTATCGGCAAAAGTCTGCGCGACCAGCGCATCGGCCAGCTGTTGCTGGGCGGGAATGTTATAAAGGTTCGACACATGCCACAGCGCCTGTGCCTGTGCGGTCAGTGCCGCAACCAGAGCGGGGTTGGCATGCCCCAGCGCATTCACCGCAATTCCCGCGCCCAGATCGAGAAAGCGTCGTCCATCAGCTTCCGTCAACCAAGAGCCTTCGCCGGAAACGAAAGTCAGCGGCGCGCGTGCGTAGGTCGGCAGAATAGATGGGATCATGGCGATCTTCCTTGAAGGTAAGCCCGATTGGTGCAGGACCAAGCGAGGGCTGTCAATAATGTTAGGGATTTATGATGGACGTGACAAAGGGCGGCGCAGGTTAGCGTCGGCGTCGGATCTCAACTGTTGCACGGTTCATCATGCGAAAAACGTAGCGCAGTTTCTGCCCCAAGGGAAGCTGCAAAAAAAAGCAGTACTGTCTGTTCTGGCGTGACAAACTGTCTTGCGCGGTTGTGCGAACAGGTTCAATGAGCGGCACATGACCCTGCGTGCCGCCAACCCGCCTCTTGCTATTGCCTTCATGATGACGGCGACCGCGTTTATTGCGGCGACGATGGTCATGGCGAAATCGTTGGGCACCGATACTTTGGGCCCGCCCTTACACCCTTTGCAAATCAGCCATGGCCGCTTTTTGTTTGCATTTATCGCGATTGCGACAGCGGCAGCAGTGCTGCGGCCGAGGATTGCAGAGCCGAACCTGAAATTACATTTTGGCCGGACGCTCTTTGGCTGGGGTGGCGTGACCTTCATGTTCTCCGCCGTGGCGTTTATTCCGCTGTCAGATGCTACGGCGATCAGCTTTCTCAACCCTGTGTTCGGTATGCTTCTTGCTATTCCGCTGCTGGGCGAACGGGTGGGGCCGTGGCGCTGGGGTGCCGCCGGCACTGCCTTGATTGGTGCGCTGATCTTGCTCAGGCCCGGACCGGAGAGCTTTCAGCTGGCTGGTCTGCTGGCGCTGGGGGCCGCGTTTTTGATGGGGATGGAGCTGATCTTCATCAAGAAACTGGCCAACCGCGAACCGGGGTTTCAGATCTTGCTGATCAACAATGCCATCGGGCTGTGCATCGCGACACTGGCCGTTCTGCCCGTCTGGACGCCGCCGACAGGCGCACAATGGGGCGCGCTGGCCGCCTTGGGTGTGTTGATGGCCACCGCACAGGCATGCTTTGTCAACGCCATGGCACGTGCAGACGCGAGCTTCATCACACCTTTCAGCTATGTCACGCTGATCTTTGCCGGTCTTTATGATCTGTTGCTTTTCGATGTCTGGCCGGACTGGATAAGCATCCTTGGCGCGCTTATTATTCTGAGTGGCGCATCGCTTCTCGCGTGGCGCGAACGGCGGGTCCGCTTCTTGCGTTAAACGTGCGGCCCCTTTAGCTTGGACACAGTAATGCCATCTTCTGGGAGAAGATGAATAAATGAGTGATGTTTACGAGTACCGCCGCGCACCGAGCAAGGGGCCTATCTGGCTTGCCTTACTCGGGATGATTTTGCTTCTTGTTGCCATCTTTTACTTTGAAGCCACGCAGTTGCAGGCGCTTGCATGGGTCATCGGTGCAGTGTTGATTGCTTGGATGCTGCTACCGCAACCTGTGTCTGGCGTTCGGATTGATTCAGACCATCTGACGCTTGCCGCATGGCGCGATCCGCGGCCGATCCCGCTTGATGATATCGCCTACCTGCGTGTCAGCGAGGCAGGTCTGGATACCGAAGTTGCGATTGTTTACCGCGATGGCACCGTAGAGGACATATTCTCGGGTGATCTGCCAGATATCGACACCTTGATTGCCGTACTGGCAGAGCGCGGCACACCGGTGCGCGAGGTCTCTTAGGCCTTGAGGCGATAGCCTGTGTGCATCCAGCGCAAACAGATACCCAACACCACGACACAGGCCGCCGTCACCACCACAAGCCCCAGCCAAGGACTGCTGTCGCTGACCCCGATCATCCCAAAGCGCACCCCGTCGATGATATAAAAGAACGGGTTCGCATGGCTCAGGGTTTGCATGAATGGCGGCAGCGCCTCGATCGAATAGAAGGTGCCTGACAGAAACGCCAAAGGTGTGATCAGAAAGTTGGAAATCGCGGAAAGCTGGTCGAACTTATTGGCAAAGATTCCCGCAATCATCCCCAAGCCGCCCATCAGGATGGACCCAAGCAGCACGAAGACGATGACCCAGAGTGGTGCTTCCATTCCCACGCCCAGAAATAGAGCCGACCCCGCCGCAATCACAATCGCGACCAAACCACCGCGCGCCACGGCGCCGCCGATGTAGCCTGTCACCAACTCTCCCGCTGACAAAGGCGGCATAAGCGTATCGACGATATTGCCCTGCACCTTGGCAGAGGCGAGGCTGGATGAGGTATTGGCAAACGCGTTCTGGATCACCGTCATGGTCAGGATGCCGGGCGCCAGAAACACCATGAACGGCACGCCCATCACATCGCCACGTTGTGATCCGATAGCGATGGTGAATATCAACAAGAACAGGCCCGCATTGATCAAGGGGGCCATGACAGTCTGCGACCAGACATTCATGAACCGGCTGACCTCGCGGCGGACCAAAGTCCAGGTTCCAAGCCAATTCACGCGCCCGAAGCGCCGTACGCCCATCTGGTTCATATCTTGCATTATAGTCTTCCTTTGTCGCGCCCTGACATAGTGGTTTTCGCGCGGATGGCCAGCCCTCGGGGGGCGCTGCTCGTTATAACATTGCGAAAAGGCACTCCACTGCCTTCACATCACCTGCCGCAGTGTTTAATATAAGGTCAAGTTGACCAATAAGGCCTGATCCGTGCATCATGGATCCCTGCCGAAAAACCAAAGGAACAGATATGTCCTGGACAGACGAGCGCGTTGAGACGCTCAAGAAGATGTGGGGCGAAGGCCAGTCCGCAAGCCAGATCGCCAAAGAACTTGGCGGGGTCACCCGCAATGCAGTGATCGGCAAAGTGCACCGTTTGGGATTATCCAACAGGGCAGGCTCGGCCGGGGCGCCCGCCAAGGCAGCGCCGAAAGAAAAACCGGCGGCAGCGCCTGCCGCTGCGGCCAAACCTGCAGCGAAACCGGCAGCAGCACCCAAGCCCAAGGCTGCGCCCGCTTCGACGCCGCCCAAGGAAGAGCCCGAGCTTGACGAGAACGGCATTCCGATTTCTGCCGCGCGCCGCGCGATCATTCCGGCCGGTCAACCTTTGCCGCCACAGCCGTCGGCCAATGAAATCAGCCCCGAAGCACTGGCCAAAGTCAGTGAAGTCGAAAAGACTGCCAAGAAGTTGACCTTGATGGAACTGACGGAAAAGACCTGCAAATGGCCGGTTGGCGATCCTGCCACCGATGATTTCTGGTTCTGCGGATTGGCTGTGCAGCAAGGCAAACCCTATTGCGAAGCCCACGTCGGCGTGGCGTTTCAGCCGATGTCCTCGCGCCGCGACCGCCGCCGCTAAGGTGATGTACGGTATAAGGCAGATCATGATTTGCCCTCGCCGCAAAGGCCGCCCTCAGGGGCGGCTTTTTGCGTTCTGCGAGACGCGTTTGAATGTCGGAAAAAATGGTCGATGCTACGAAGTGATTGCGGCCACTTGCGAGGCATCGCGCAAAGCCTACTTCAGCGCGCCCAAGAACGCCCGCAAACCCACATCATCGACTTTCTTGATCGCCTTTTTCAGCGGCACCCATTTGCGCTTGCGCAGGCCCGCTTCGGGGTAGGTTTTGGTCATCTGTTTCACGTCGATCCGGTACACGCTGACATGGCAGGGCGCGACCCGTCCGTCGTCAAAGCGTTTCTCGGTCACGTAGCCGCCAATCGGGGCTTTGCTGACCTTGCCTTTGCGTAATCCGGCCTCTTCCCAGGCTTCGATCTTGGCGGTTTCGGCGTCGGTGTGGCCGTCCATCGGCCAACCCTTGGGCACGATCCAGCGCCCACGCGAGGATTTCACCAAAAGCACCTCTTTTTCGTCCTTTCCGTCGCGCAGGCAAAGCGCGCCGACCTGCACAATTGCAGTCGGATCAACGACACGGACCTCGCGGCCCGTCCAAAAAGAGCGGTCAAGATTACTCATATACCTGCCAATGGCGTATTTTTATTACGTTCTTGATAACACAGAGCGAATCAATGCGCAAATGGTGTCAGCTGCCGCGGGGTTTGGCGCGCAGGGTGGGGTCTGCTTCGGTCGGGTCCTCGGGCCATGGGTGGCGTGGATAGCGCCCACGCATGTCGCGCCTGACATCAGCATAAGAGCTGGCCCAAAAGCCGACGATATCCTGTGTGACCTGCACGGGCTTTTGCCCCGGTGACAGCAGGGTGATTTTCAATGGTGTGCGTCCGACGGTTGGGTGCGTGGTGACGCCGAACATTTCTTGCAGGCGCAGGGTGATTGCGGGGGCGTCGCCGTCGTAGTCAATCGGGATCTTGCGCCCCAGCGGCGTTTCGAAATGTGCGGGCGCTGCATGGTCAAGCCGCTGCATCTGGTCCCAGTCCAGCATGGCACGCAGGGCGGGCAGGATATCAAAGCGTTTCCAGTCCTCGGCGCTTCGCACAGCAGTCAGATGCGGGAGCAGCCAGTCCTCCAGCGTGTTCAGTAGCGTTGCATCATCCATTGCTGGCAGGCCTTCTACCAAAGCAACGCGCGCGCGCAGGCGATCAGCCGCGGGCGACGGGCGTAGCCCAAGCTGGCGCACACCATCAAGCATGGCCTTTGCCACGGCCTCATCCGGCGCATCCGACCACTGCCTGTCATCCAGTGCCAATGCGCCAAACCGTTCCTGCTGGCGGGTCATGACCTTGCGGTCGCGTTTGGACCATTCGCAGATGTCGGTCCATGCGATCTGGTCGGCAAAAAGGTCGCGCAATTCGCGTTCTGTGACCGTGACAGCCTGCCTGATAAGGGCCTCGCGCGTGTCGCCATCCAGATCGGTGGCCACGATCAGCCGCGCCCCCGCCATCGGGTCGGCGGCGTCGAGCACAGCCCCTTTGCCACCTGACAGCACATAGCGCGGGTCATCGCCTTTGCGCCGCAGGCCGATGCGGTCCGGGTAGGCGAGGGCGGCTTGCTGGCCCAGCGTGAGGGGGGCTTTGTCGGGCAGGCCTTTAGACAAGCGCGGGATTTCGGATTTGATTTGCGCCAGTGCCGCGGGATGCGCGGTGCCGGGCCCGTCGTAGCGCCCCTTCAGTGACGCGATGCGCAGCGCCAGATCAACAGGCGCGCCGCGCAGCGGATCGCGCGCCGCCAGCAGGGCCGCAAGTGGGGCTGCAGCCTTGCCTGCAATCTGCAGCATATGGGCCAGACGCGGATGCAAGGGCAGGGCTGCGAGTGCGCGCCCATGTGGGGTAATACGGTGCGCGCCGTCCAGCGCACCAAGACTTCGCAGCAAGGCGCGGGCTTCGGTCAATGCGCCTATCGGCGGGGGGGTAAGGAAAGCCAGATCATCGCTGCCCCAGACGGCCAGTTCCAGCGCGAGGCCTGCGAGATCAGCAGCTTCGATTTCGGCAGGCGCGAAAGCGGGCAATGCGCCGTGTTCGCCCTTGGTCCACAGGCAATAGGCGTCGCCGGGGGCCACACGGCCTGCGCGGCCTGCACGTTGGGTGGCTTCGGCCTTGCTGACTTTTTCAGTGACCAACTGCGACATGCCAGAGCTTGGATCAAACCGCGCGCGGCGGGCGCGGCCAGCATCCACGACCACGCGGATATCCTCGATGGTGAGCGAGGTTTCGGCGATCGAGGTGGACAGCACAATTTTGCGGCCCTCTTTCAGCGGCGCTATCGCTTTGCGTTGCTCGGCAAAGGGCAGCGCGCCATAGAGCGGGCGGATGGTGCAGTCGGTGGGCAGGCGGTCTTGCAAAAGGGCGGCGGTCCGGCGGATTTCACCTTCACCCGGCAGGAAAACAAGGACGCCGCCTTGCGTCTCGGCCACGGCGGTGGCAACCAGATCGGCTGTGGCTTGCTCCAGCCTTTGGGTTTTCGGCACGGAGCGATCAAGGAAATGTGTGGTGACGGGAAAAGCGCGGCCTTCGGAGGTGATCACGGGGGCGTCGTCAAGCATTGTGGCAACGGGGGCCGCGTCGAGCGTTGCGGACATGACAAGCACGATCAGGTCGGGGCGCAGCACGCTGCGGCTTTCCCATGTGAGCGCAAGGCCAAGGTCTGCATTCAGCGAGCGTTCATGGAATTCGTCAAAAATCACGGCACCGATGCCTGTCAGTTCAGGATCGGACTGGATCATGCGGGTCAGGATGCCTTCGGTAACGACCTCGATCCTGCTGCCGGCTTTGCTATCGCCGCGCATACGGTAACCGACGGTTTGGCCCGGTGCCTCACCCAACCCTTCGGCCAGACGCTCGGCCGCGGCGCGAGCGGCAAGGCGGCGGGGTTCGAGCATGATGATCTTGCCGGTGGTGAGCTTTGCCTCAAGCATCGCCAATGGCACGCGGGTGGTTTTGCCTGCCCCTGGTGGCGCTTGCAGAACGGCACAGCCGGAGGCGGCAAGGGCCGCCATCAGTTCGGGCAGGACAGGATCAATCGGCAAGGCGGTCATGCCGCAAGCTTTGCCATAAGGCGGATCAAGACGCCACCTTACATGGTGCTGCGGTCCAATGCCGGAAGGTTGGTTTCAATCCACGTCACACAGAAAAACCCGGCCGCTTGCACGACCGGGTTCAAATCTGTCTCAAGGAAGATCAGCTTAGGCTGCAGTTGCCTTGGCGATCTCTTTCTTGATTTTCAGCGCATCAGCGGAAAGCTCTGCATCTTTGGCTTTTGCCATGAATGCGTCCAGACCACCGCGGTGATCAACAGTGCGCAGTGCCGCGTTGGAGATTTTCAGTTTGAAAGACCGGCCCAGCACGTCGGACATCAAAGTGACGTCCTGCAGGTTTGGCAAAAAACGGCGGCGGGTACGGTTTTTGGCGTGGCTGACATTGTTGCCAGACATCGGGCCTTTTCCAGTCAGTTCGCAACGGCGCGACATGAGCGTTATCCTTGTTCTTTGGACATCCGCCACCCGGGTGGTGGGGTATCCTGTGATACGGGTTATGGACCCCGCATCGGCAGGGTCGTGAATAAGATTAGCGCGAGATAGGCGGATTCCTTGATCCCGTCAACCGCTTTGCCGCGTGAAGGGTCAGGTTTCTGACCCCGTTTTGCCCGCGTCACCACCAAGCCGCAGACGCAATGGCCCCAAGACCTGTTCCGCGGCGGCTGTGGGCGGGGTACGGCCGGCTTTGACGTCCGCCTCGGCGGCCTTCATGCAGGCGGCGGTTTGCGGATCATTTTGCAACATATCCAGCAGGCCGTTGCGGACGTCTTCGCCGAACCAATAGGCCGCCTGTGCCTCGCGCGTGGCCGTCCAGATGCTGTTGTCACGCCGCCACTGGATCAGTGTTTCCATTTCCTTCCACGCAGCCTCTAGCCCCTCGACTTCAAGCGCGGAAATCGTGAGCGCTTTGGGAAATCCGTCGGGGTCCTGCATGCGTTTGCGCAATAGGCGCAGCGCGCCCGCATAGTCGGCGCAGGTGCGCATCGCTTGCGGCTTCAGATCGCCATCGGCTTTGTTTACGAGGATCAGGTCAGCCATTTCCATGATGCCACGCTTGACGCCTTGCAATTCGTCCCCGCCCGCAGGGGCAAGCAGCAGCACAAAAAGATCGGCCATCTGTGCCACGACAGTCTCGGATTGCCCGACGCCCACGGTTTCGATCAGCACGACATCAAATCCAGCCGCTTCACAGAGTGCCACCGCTTCGCGTGAACGCCGCGCGACACCGCCCAATTGGGTCTGGCTGGGCGAGGGGCGAATAAAGGCGTTTGGATCGCGGGCCAGATGGTCCATGCGGGTCTTATCACCTAAAATCGACCCGCCCGAACGTGCGGAAGACGGATCAACCGCCAGAACTGCCACGCGCTTGCCCAGACCGGTCAGCATGAGCCCGAAACTTTCGATAAATGTGGATTTGCCCACACCTGGGGTGCCTGAGAGGCCGATCCGCAGGGCCTGTTTTCCGGTGCCCAGCGTCTCGAGTAACGCCAACGCATCGGCGCGGTGGTCCGCACGGCCGCTTTCCACCAGCGTAATGGCGCGCGCCAGTGCGCGTCTGTCACCGCGCTGCACGCCCTCGGCCAGGGCCTTGATATCAGTCGTCCTGCTCATGGCACCTTTCTTATCCGGTGGGGGCCAAAGGTCCAGCCCTCAGCACAGCTCTGCCACCCATGCAGGCACGGCCTGTGTGGCGGGCCCAAAGCGATGCGCGTCAAATGCGTTTGCCCGCGCCGAGGGTTCCAGATTGATCTCGAGCGTCTGTCCCTGCGCCAGTTCCACCAGACCGGCGGCGGGATAGACTTCGGCCGAGGTGCCAATGGCCACAAAAAGATCAGCGGTTGCAACGGCGTGGGCGATTGCGTCCATGTGATAGGGAATTTCGCCAAACCAGACGACATCGGGGCGTGTGGCTTCTGCGCGGCAGGCGGGGCAGGGGTCTTGTGTGGACATGACGAGGGGCGCGTCCCAGCGGGCATCGCATTGCGCACAAAGCGCGCGCATCAGTTCCCCATGCATATGGATTACATCCGGCGAACCTGCACGGTGGTGCAGATCATCAATGTTCTGGGTAATCAGGGTCACGTCATGCGCGCTTGCGGCAAGGGCGGCAAGCGCCGCATGCGCTGCATTGGGTGACGCCTCGGCGCAATTGGCGCGCCGTGCATTGTAGAAATCATGCACCAGCGCAGGGTTGCGGGCGAAGCCTTCGGGAGTTGCGACCTCGTTCAGATCGTATTGCGTCCAAAGCCCGTCCACATCGCGGAACGTGCCCAATCCGCTTTCCGCCGAGATGCCGGCGCCTGTTAGAATTGCAATCTTCATGTCCGGAGTGTGGGCGCGAATTGGCCGGTGCGGCAAGTGTTTTACCCAACTTTCTGGTCGCCGTGTTTTCGGTTTGCTAGGCTTGATGCATTACAAGGGGTTAGGAATGCGGATTGTTTTTGTTTGTCTAGGTAATATCTGCCGTTCACCTGCTGCCGAAGGGGTGATGCGCAAGCTCGCACCGCATCTGACGCTGGATAGCGCGGGCACGGGAGGGTGGCATGTGGGTGATGCCCCTTACGGGCCGATGCAAGAGGCCGCACATACGCGGGGGTATGACCTGAGCGGATTACGGGCGCGGCAGTTCACGCGCAGGGATTTTGAAAATTTTGACCTGATCGTTGCGATGGACCGCCAGAACAAGGCCGATATCGAACGGCTGAGACCCAAAGGCAACGCGACTCCTGTCCAGTGTCTGGCCGATAATGATGTGCCCGATCCCTACTACACGCGGGATTTTGATGGGGCGCTGGCGATGATCGAGCGCGCCGCTAAGCGTCTACTGGCTGACATATCTCGCCGGCAAGATCTGTGAACGCGCGGTAGCGCACCCAGAAGTTTTCATCACCGGGGCGGTCGGACTGGCGGGTATCCTGTGCCAGTTGCGGGTCCGCGAAAAAGCCGACCACGCGCGCCTGATCGCTGCCCGAGAGCGATTGGTTGGCCACTTGTTGGATGCATGAACACAATGCAGGTGACGCCGCGCGACGGTCCGCATCAAGGCAAGCGCGCGAGATGTCACCGGTTGCGCCACGGCTGCCGCCGCCACAAGCTGCCACTGATGCCAATGCACCTGCCATCAAGAAATACCGCATTTGCCAATCCTCTGCCCGGCCCCCGGGTTTGCCCCGGGTGATCCATGTTCGCGTCTCGGGTGCAATTTAGCCGATGCAGGGTGCAAAGCAACGATCCATTTTCGCGATGCGGCACAGCACCGCGTCTTCTGGCGATGCAGTTGGGCCAAAAGGGGGCTACTGCATCATCATCTCATGGACTGCAGCCATGCCGCGGTCGGACATTGCGGTCACCTCGGCTGCGTGTTCATGCAGGGCGGCGACAAGTTTGGGGTCCAGTGCTGTCTGCATCACTACAATGCCATCGTCAGTGACGGCTATATCGGTGTCGATTTCGTCGCCGCGCGCAAAAAAGATATCCAGCGTGCCGCTTTGGATCAGGATCTCGGGGTCGTCCTTGTTTTCGACGCGGGCGATCATACCAACGACATGGCTTACCAGCTGATCCATCACTTCTGGATCCGAAGAGCGTGTCACTGTTGTGATCCCGTTTGGCAGATTGGTAACTTCGCGCGTGATGGTTTCAAAATTGCGGAACAGAACCGCAAGTTCGTTGCTTTCTTCGGGTGTCGCGTTTCGGCCGCGCAGGCCCGGCATGTTCACCTCATCATGTCCCGTCCCGTCGGCACCGTGCATGTGCCCGCCGCCAGCCATGTGGTGTGACAACAAGTAGAAGGTATTCGTGCGCCATAAAGCGATGCCGCCAACCGCGACAGCCAGTACGACAGTAAGTGCAATGACGGTACGGGGCTTGCCGAATTTCATAAGTGGGGATGTCATCTGGGGTCCGATATGTTTGCGCGTTGCAATGACCCCTATCACGAATTTTGCGGTGGGTATGTTTTTCTAGGCCCAGTCGTCGGGTGACAGACCAAGCGTCTTGATCCGCGAATAGAGCGTTGTTGGTTTGACGCCCAAAAGCGCCGCCGCCCCGTTGGGGCCTGACACGCGACCGTTGGTTTCCTGCAGGCAGGCAATCGTATTGGCCACGCGGATTTGCTCGATATCCGCCTCGCTCAGCAGTGTCGTGATCTTGCGTGTGGCGGGGGCCGCGTCGGGGTGGATATCAACCACCAGCTTGCCTCCTTGCGACACAATCGCGCCGCGCTCGATCACATTGGCCAACTCACGCACGTTTCCGGGCCAGTCGTATTGTTGCAGGGTGCGGATTGTCCCTTCGGTGATGATGGGAGGCGTGCGGCTGAGCCTTTTGCACACGAGATTGAGGAAATGTGCGGCCAGCAGCGGGATATCATCGGGGCGTTCGCGCAGGGGCGTGCAGTGGATCGGAAAAACGTTGAGAAAGAACACGAGTTCCGGTCGCATCCGTCCGGCTTGCACCTCGCGGTCAAGGTTCCGGCTGGTCGAGGCGACGACCCGTAGTTCAAGACTGCGCGCGCGGTCGTCGCCCAATCGCGTAACCCTGCGATTTTGCAGCGCGTCGAGCAGTTGGCCTTGTTGCTCCAGCGGGATATCGGCCACTTCATCAAGGAAAAGCGTGCCGCCATGGGCCAGTTCCAGCTTGCCGGGTTTGTCGCGTAATGCGCCTGTGAAGGCACCGCGCACATGGCCGAAGAGTTCACTTTCGAACATATCGGGCGTGACCGAGCCGCATTTGAAGTGGATCAGGGGCCGCCTGCGCCTGTCGCTGTCGTTATGGATGGCCGAGGCGACCATGGCTTTGCCAGTGCCGCTTTCGCCGGTAATCAGCACATTGGCCTGCGTGCGCGACACCATTTCGACCCGTTGCAGGATTTGCTGGATCGCAGGGGATTGGCCGACAACATCATGGTGCGCGCGTTCGATGCTGATCGCCTCTTGCAGATAGGCGTTTTCCTGTTCGAGCCGGTCGCGCAGTGCGGCGACCTGATCCATCGCTTCGCGCAGCTTGCGTTCGTTTTCCCAGCGTTCGGTGATATCGCGGAAGATGACCACAGCACCGGCCAGCCGCTGGCCCTCGTAGATCGGGGTTGAGACGTATTCGACGCGGATGGGCTTGCCATCCTTGCGCCAGAACACCTCATCCTCGATGCGGTTGACCTGCTCATAGCGGAAGGATTGGTAGATCGGGCATTCATGCGACGGGTAAACCTCACCATCTAGGTGGTGGTGGTGGATTTTGGTGTGGATGTCTTCGCCAAGAAGGTCTTCATCCGTCCAGCCCAGCATTTCCTGCGCCGCACGATTTACAAAAGTTGTCTTGCCGTCGGCGTTGACCCCGTAGATCCCTTCGCCCGCCGCATTCAGGATCAGCTGGTTTTGCCGTTCGAGTTCGGAAAAGAATGCCTGTGCGCGCTGCCATTCCAGAATACCACCGTTATACATGCTTGCCGCCTGTACCGCCTCGGCGCGGCGCTCGAGGGCTGCAAGATCGGTGATCTGCAGCGTGAGTGTCTTGCCGTCAGAGCGGCCGTTGATTTCGCAATTTATGCGGTCATTTTCGCGGGTGCGTAAAATAATGCGCCGTGTCCATGCCTCTCCGCGGTAGATGACTTCATCAACAAACAGGATCATGTGCGGCACATCATCTGCCACGAGATTGGAAAAGCGTGAGCCGACCAAAGACGGGTCTTTGAGCAGCGCATGGGCCTGCGGAGTGGCGGCCAGAATCTCGTCTGTGTCGAGATCAAGGATCAGCGTTGCGCCGAATGCGCCGGCAAGACGGGAATCAGGGGTGCGGTCTTGAATGTTCATTTTCCAATCGAAGCGGACATCGGGTCATGTGGCAATACGAAAAGTCGTAATTTACGATAAATCGTAATTCTGTGATTGTGGGAAACTACCTTAACATATTGTTATAAATATAAAATATAGAATTAACTTTTTGTCGCCCCTCGCTTTCAGTGTCACCTAGTTCTGCGTCAGTATCATTCCAAAGTTTGACAGGAGTGACGAGAATGACAGTAAAAAGCCTTGGAAATCCCTATTCATCCGAAACCGACCTGCGCCATGGCGTCGATTGCGGGTGCGCCGGTTGCGTGACCTCAGCGGTAGAAAAACAGGGTGGCCCCGACCTGAGCACGAGCGAGGGCATGCTGGAACGTGCCGTTGAAAGCGCGATTGTGCGGTCGGTTTTTGGCCAGAGCGATATCGGCCGCCGGTCCTTTATGGGCATGATGGGCGGCACCACGATGGCCGCCGCGCTGGCGTCGGTGTTCCCGATGGATCAGGCGAAGGCGGCTATCCTCGACAATCTCGGGCCACCCGAGAAGACAGACCTGAACATCGGATTTGTGCCGATCACCTGTGCGACGCCGATCATCATGGCGCAGCCTCTGGGCTTTTACGAACGCTACGGTTTGAACGCGCAAGTGATCAAGACGGCGGGCTGGGCCGTGGCACGCGACAAATCGCTGAACGGCGAATATGACGCCAGCCACATGCTGACACCAATGCCGCTGGCGATGACGCTGGGTGCGGGGTCGATTGCGGAACCCTACATCATGCCCGCCGTTGAAAACATCAACGGGCAGGCGATTGTTCTGTCCAACGAGCACCTTGATAAGCGCGATCCGACACAGTGGAAGGGCTTTACCTTCGGTGTGCCGTTTGAATACTCGATGCACAACTTCCTGCTGCGCTACTATGTTGCCGAATTCGGTCTGGACCCTGATGTCGACATCCAGATCCGTGTTGTGCCGCCGCCCGAGATGGTTGCAAACCTGCGTGCGGGCAACCTTGACGGCTATCTGTCGCCTGATCCGTTCAACCAGCGTGCTGTGTTTGAAGGCATCGGCTTTATCCATCTGCTGACCAAAGAGATCTGGGAAGGCCACCCATGCTGTGCATTTGCCGCGCCGCTGTCATTTGCGCAGGAATTGCCCAACACCTATGGCGCACTGCTCAAGTCGATCATCGACGCAACACAATACGCGTCGGCCGCCGAGAACCGCAAAGAGATTTCCGAGGCGATTGCGCCGACCAACTATCTCAACCAGCCCGTGACTGTCATCGAGCAGGTGCTGACCGGCACCTACGCGGACGGTCTGGGCGAGGTGCAGCGCGTGCCTGACCGGATCGATTTCGACCCCTTCCCATGGCATTCGATGGGCGTGTGGATCCTGACGCAGATGAAGCGCTGGGGCTATATCGAGGGTGATGTGGACTACAAAGCTGTGGCAGAGCAGGTTTATCTGGCCGCCGACTGTAAGAAAGTCATGGAGGACCTCGGTTATGAGGCACCCGACGTGACCTACAAGTCGCACACCATCATGGGCAAGACGTTCGATTACAATGAACCCGAAGCCTACGTCGATAGCTTTGCGATCAAGAAAGGCTAAGGCAAATGCCCATCAGCTCACTGAACTTTCGTGCAGCTATCCTGTCGCTCACTCTGCTGATTGTCGGCCTCCTGATCTGGGAGGCCGCCATTCCCGCACAAAAGGCGGTAGGCGAATTGACGGAATATGAACTTCTGACAGGGGGTGGCCAGCCCAAAGCCGGTGTGCCACCGCCCAGTCAGGTGATCGCCAAGGCTTGGGAACAGCTCAGTGATCCTTTCTATGATGCTGGTCCCAACGACAAAGGGATTGGCATCCAGATCGGCTATTCGATCTACCGTGTGCTGGTGGGCTATGCGCTTGCTGCTGTCATTGCCATTCCGCTGGGCTTTCTGATCGGGATGTCACCGCTCGCCTACAAGGCGCTGAACCCCTTCATTCAGGTGTTGCGCCCGATTTCGCCCTTGGCATGGATGCCGCTTGCGCTTTTCGTGATCCAGGATAGCGAGGCAAGTGCGATCTTTGTGATCTTCATCTGTTCGATCTGGCCGATGCTGATCAACACAGCCTTCGGCGTGGCCGGTGTGCGCGAGGATTGGGTCAACGTGGCCCGGACACATGAGCTGAACCCGCTCAAAACCGCGTTTACCGTGATCCTGCCTGCCGCAGCGCCGACGATCCTGACCGGGATGCGCATTTCCATCGGCATCGCATGGCTGGTGATTGTGGCGGCTGAGATGCTCGTGGGGGGAACCGGCATTGGTTACTACGTCTGGAACGAGTGGAACAACCTCGATCTGACCTCTGTGATCTTTTCCATCCTGATGATTGGCGTCGTGGGCATGGGGCTTGATGCAGCCCTCGGCTTTGTCCAGCGCGCCGTTTCTTACGCTGAATAGGACCAAGATATGAAACCGTTTCTAAGCGTCGAGAACCTGACACAACGCTATCCCGATGGCGCGGGCGGGGAACTGACAGTCTTTGAGGATGCCACCTTTGGTGTCGAGAAGGGCGAGTTTGTCGTGATCCTTGGCCACTCTGGCTGTGGCAAATCCACGATCATGAATATCCTTGCAGGTCTGTCTGACCCGACATCCGGTGTGGTCATCATGGACGGGACCGAGGTGAAGGGCCCCAGCCTTGACCGCGGTGTTGTGTTCCAGAACTATTCCCTGTTGCCGTGGCTTTCGACCCTCAAGAATGTCACTTTTGGCGTCTCTGCGCGGCACCCGGAATGGTCCAAGGCGCAGGTAATTGAGCATTCAACCAAGTACCTTGCGATGGTGGGGCTTGAGGGTGATGTGATCCACCGCAAGCCCAGCCAGCTTTCGGGCGGGATGCGCCAGCGTGTGTCGATTGCGCGCGCTTTTGCCAATCACCCCAAGCTTTTGTTGCTGGACGAACCTTTTGGCGCGCTTGATGCGCTGACACGCGGCACGATCCAGGATGAGCTGTTGAAAATCTGGAGCGGGACGGAACAGACCGTATTCATGATCACCCATGATATCGACGAGGCGATCCTGCTGGCGGACCGCATTCTGCTGATGACGAACGGTCCCTATGCCCGTGTCGCCGAGAGTGTGGAGATCACGATCCCGCGTCCGCGCAACCGGACCGAGATCATCGAGCATCCCAACTACTATGCGATCCGCAACCATCTGGTCACCTTCCTTGGCAAGCGGTCCAAGGAAATGGCAGGCCAGAAGACCGGAGGGGGCAGCAATCGCCCTGATCCGGTACGGATCGATAAGACCGAACCTGAAGAACCAGAAAACGCGCCGCCTGCGCTGCGGGCCGTCAACGAATAACCACCGGAGGAGCAACAATGAAAGACCTCACCATGACCGAAATGATGACCAAAGAAGATGTCACCGCCATGATCCTGTCGGCCAAGAAAACAGCCGGTCTGACATGGGAACAAATCGCCGAAAAGATCGGGATGTCACCTGTCTGGACCCATTCCGCAGCGATGGGGATGAATGCTTTCCCGGCTGACAAGGCCAAGCTGATGGTGAGCGTGATGGGCCTGCCGCAAGAGGCGGAATCCGTGCTGGTAGAGAGCCCAACAAAGATCTGGGAGCAAGCGGTGCCGACTGACCCCTGCATCTACCGGTTTTATGAGATTGTTGGTGTCTACGGCCCGACCCTGAAGGCGCTGATTCAGGAAAAATTCGGTGACGGCATTATGTCCGCGATTGATTTCAACATGTCCGTCACCCGCGAGGAAAACCCCAAAGGCGACCGCGTGAAGGTTGAAATGTCGGGTAAGTATCTTGGCTATAACAGCTGGTAAGCGATTTGGCGCGGCAGGTCCAACTTGCCGTGCCACCCTGTCCCGTTCGGGAAACGTTCACGATGATAGCGTCAATTGCTTTGGTCTGCCCGACCAACCGCAGCATTCCGTTGTTTATGTCAAAGGCTGTTTCACCTGTCGGCTGCGCGATGGGCTCGCCGTGTCACCTCAACATGATCGATAGCCCTCAGGCCACCGAATGCTATCGTTCTCACCCTGCGGCAACTATTCTAACCGATACCACCAAAGAAACGAATCTCTTGGGTCTACCGTGATGCGCGCAAGCCTACCTTTGTGAACGAGGCGCACGAATGTGACGATTCTGCGATCTGTTTTTTGCCAAGCCCATGAACGGAAGCAAGTTTGTGTCAAGGGCTGTCACCGCAGTGGTGAAAGAGGCCGAGTAAGCCTGTCGCGCTGCGTATATGTTTCATTTCAGTGGCTTGCGCCGCAAAAATTCATGAATTGTCGGGTGCTGGCAGAGGTAGCATGCAACCTGCGCGGATTTCTTGCTGCGTGTCACGGCTAAAAACGCCACGCTTTCATCCAACTTTTGCCGCAATCGAGCGGCAGTCTTCATGACATCGTATTAAGCATGGTTACTCCCACTCGTTACTACTCACAGCGAGACGCTGCCCCGGAAGAGGCAGCGTCTTTTGCTTTGTAATGAGTTGTGGTTTTACATGGGAATGAGTTGCGATCACGTGTGCCGTCGAAGCCGATCTGGCGCGCGTCGCAGACCTACCCCGTAGAATCGATCGAAGTCAGAGGCGCGCGCATCGACGCCACATGCGCGGCTTTGCGGATCGACTGGACGTCGCGTGAAAGGACGCCCTTAATGTCACTGGCGTTCATCCAGATCAGGTATTCTTCATTCGTGATCTGCTTGTCTGGTCCGACCCATGCGCCCGGTTCACAATGTGTGTAGCCATACCGCAGGTGCGCGCCTTTGGCGGCAAGATACCTTGGGACAAAGGCGAAAACAAAGTCAGGCGACCATGCCTGCTGCAGGATTTCAAAGAGAAGGCGGGACAACAGACTGGTCGCACCATGGCTGCGTGGCCCACCGAGGCCATGTGAGGGCAACCAGAAATCACCACAATAGCCTACCGAACCTGTCACCGTTTTGAGCGCCTCGGGACCTTGAAAAAACGTCAGATCAGGATCGGGGGTTGTGTCGGGGACGATGTATTTGTGGCGATGCATGTCCAGATGCTTGCCCAGCGAAATGCCTGGAAGATCGAGCAAGCGTACAGCTTGCGTATGGACCAGCTGGTCAAGTTCGTTGAAGCCGCAAATCCAGAAGCCGTTCGTTGCATCAATAAAGGAACATGCCGTGTCAAAGAGCGGCGACATGTCCCCCCTGTCCACGCAAGTGCTGCGGTAATAGCGGTAAAGGGCGAAATCGTCCCCAACCTCAATGCGCATTCCAGAGTCTTCAAGATCTCGTAAGATAACCGACACGTTTTGAACCGTGCCAAAAATGCTCCGCGCCGACATATCCTGCCTCTCGATTTATCGTTGCGCTTTTCGCAACACAGTGCCTTTACGGCTTGATACTATGTAGTCGTTTTTGGTGCCGCGTCACAATGTCGAGTGTGACGCTTTGCGTGGTTGTGGCAATTGAGTCACTGCCGACGGATGGTCGGGTAGCGCATCCATAATAAAATCTGCGGGCATTTTGGGGCGGTCGGTATCTGAAACCGCATCAATCTCGACTTGTTCGGTAATGACCGCAAGAATGATCAATCCCGGCGTTCCATCCGGAAAAACGCCACCAAGTAGCAGTCTCTGGAAGGTGCCCGGTTCCGGTTCTCCGCCGTCCTTTGGCAGGTGGGCAAGGATGTGGTCAAGCCGCACCCCACCTTCATCATAGATGCGGGAATAAGCGCCTGCGGTGAATTCGTCATATTCGTCACCGGCATCATCTTCGGTGATAAGTTTGCCGATCGCGCTTTGCGATACTCTGGCTCCAAACCAGCGCGCGTAGGCAGATTCCTTGCCAATATGCACAAAGACCCAACCAGCCGGCCCCTTGCGGTACAGGACCGTATAAGGCTTAATTTCTTCCATTGCTTCATGTTCAATTTGCGTTTGTGCTTTCCCCCACGCAGCAAAGGTCTTTTTGAGCAATGGCAGACCATTCATTGCAATTTGAGAGACGGGGTGTTGCTGAGAGTAATAGACCCGTCCTGCGGAATCCGTGAACTGAAGCTTCTCAAGTCCGCCCGAGGTGCTTTTCTTCAAGACAGACTGTCCAGACCATGTGTCCAACTCCAACAGAAGGGTTTTCGCCTTGTCCAGAGCTTCAGTCGCAAAAGACGTCAGTTGATATTGGCGGTCGACGACCTCGAACAACTTTTGCTGCATTATCACCTCAAGATCGGTGATATGCCGTCGGACAGTCTGGCGGGTTGTGCCAAGTTCATCGCTTGCTTTGGACAGATTCAAGTGTCTGCTCAAGCAAACGAATGCACGTAGCATGTCGACCGTAACGCCAGTGTTGTTCTTCGATTGGTTCAAGGTCCCTCCGGCTCTCATTGTAAATCGAGATGCAACAAATCAATAGATACTAACAATTGTGCCAATGTTTGGCTTGCAACGGTGTACAAATGAGGACCAAAATATAGCTTTTTCGAGAAGAACGCCTCGTTTGAAGTGCGGAGCGCATTTCTTGAGCACACTTTCCAGGGTGAAAGGCGACACCCCTGTAAACCATAGCGGGAATGCCCTTCGGTTCATGCAGGAATACGACACGACAGCGATCAAAATCCCTAGTGTCGCCATCCTTTGGCCATTTTGGTTTGAAAACTTGAGGCAGCTAAAGGAGTTGCCATGCCTGTCGCCAATTTGATTGATTATACGACCACGCTTTCGAGCCCGCCGCCCGGATCTGTCAATGTACTGATCGGAAAGAAGGTTGAAGGCCCAGGTGGCCAATGGGTTCCTTGTGCGACCAAGATGGCCGATGGCGCGTATTATTCGGGGCTCTTTCAGGTCGGGCCCGGCAAACGGCAGGTTTGCGCAGCGAGCGTATCATTTCATTGTCCGAACGAGGCGCTTTCTCGCGCCATTGATCTGGCGTCTTCTGCTGCCGCCTGATCCCGTTTTTCACAAGATTACTGTCTAAGCTGCGTCCTGAAAGGGAAACTCTGCTTTGCTGTTGCTCAACAAAATAGAACAGCGCTCGTAACAAGCACTGTTCTAAAATACTAAAGAAGCGGCTATCGCCAAACCAACCGGAAACTAGATAATCTTTACTGTAACTTGTTGATTGACGGCGCCAGTGGCCTCACACACCAACAGACACCGTCAAATCAAACAGATGCACGACGACACAAACAGTTACTCGTGAAACACATCGATTGGATGCGAATACTCACTACACCCACTCACTACCCACCGACCACAAACATAGCGTGTCCGGCATCATTTTTTTCGCCTGTCTTGAGGTTCAAAACAATTCTCTAAATTTCTAACGACATGGGTATATTTTTCATACAGTGATGTATGAAAAATCATACATCAATCGGGTGTGTTCTCTAAGGCCCAGACAAGGGTCCATTATAGCTGTGCCCTGAGAACATGTCGCGATCGTCAACGCGTTACGCACTTCTTGTCGGGAGTGGATGGATCAAGCTGGGTAAATCCCTGCGAAGAATGGCAAACGTATTTGCCAGGAACTATGCTACCATGTTTGCAGCGCGATCCTGCGGTTGGAATTGGGAGCATAGCAAAATGGGCATTCAGAGCATTCTTGTCATAATCATCATCGGCGCAATCGCGGGGTGGTTGGCTGGGCAACTGATCCGTGGGTTCGGCTTTGGATTGCTGGGCAATATTCTCGTAGGTGTTTTGGGTGCTTTTGTTGCAGGGCTGATTTTTCCTGTAATCGGCCTCGGCTTAGGTGGCGGTTTGATCGGAAGTATCATCCACGCCACACTTGGCGCCGTCATTCTCTTGTTCCTTATCCGGCTGGTAAAGCGCGCCTGAGCGCCTGCCTGCAAAGGGCAGTTTCATGTCGGCATGGCGACGGCGACAGGGCCCGCGCTCCTCATCCGGTACTTTGGTGTTGATGGATATCAATCCGGCGCAAAGCAGCGGTGCTATTTTCATCGTGCAGCAACCTTCAAACTGATCGCCGTCGCGTACCGCGATGGTCGATGTTTCGTGCTGTGCGTAAAAGCGAATGAAGCGTAAAAGGAAATCACATGACAAAATTCAATCTGTTCACCGGCGTGGGTGTCGGCGCGATGATCGTGCTGGGTGCCTGCGCACCGCGACCCGAACCTGTCGCCATGGTGATCTATGCCGAGCCGACATTCGACAAACTTGGCAATCCGTCTTGTCGTCCGGGCAATGTTCCGATTGGTGGCGTTTATACAGAAGACCTGCCTTTGTGTGATGTCCTGAACAACGGGCAAACCGCAGGTGTTGTCCCGCGTATCGCGCAAGACGTGGATAGCGATGGTGTTGGGGTGATCGTTGATCCAGTTGATCCCGATGATCCAAATGGGGGCAACCAGAACCAAAATCAGAACCAAAACCAGAATGAAAACCAGAGCCAATCTGGCGCTTGAGCACGGTTGCGTTCTTTGGCGCGGCACCTCGCGCATTGCCTTACAATTGTTCTGTGCAAGTGGTGCCGCCTGAATTGACCTATATCATGATCTAAGGTTTTTGCCGCGTCACAGTCTTCCAAAGCATATGGAGGACGACGTGATGGCCGAAGGAAAACCCCTTGTTGTGAATTTCGCGCAACTGCGGCGCGGCGATGTCGATATTGTAGGTGGCAAGAACGCCTCTTTGGGTGAAATGATCCAGACCCTTGGTGCGAAGGGCATTCTTGTACCACCAGGGTTTGCGACGACGGCGGATGCGTTTCGGGCCTATTTGACGGCCAATGATCTGGATGCGCGGATCGCGGTGGCGCTCGACGCGCTGGCCAGCGGCAAGGCGACCTTGCAGAAGACAGGTCAACAGCTTCGTGACATGATCCTGCATGGCGCGTGGCCCGAAGAAACGGCAACGCAGATCGTGGACGCCTATCGCGCGCTGTCCGACTCCGCTGGCGAACCCGATATCCCCGTCGCTGTACGTTCCAGCGCAACGGCCGAGGATCTGCCGGATGCGAGTTTCGCCGGCCAGCAGGAAACCTTCCTGAATGTGACCGGCGCTGCGGCTCTGCTTGAGGCGTGTCGCAAATGCTATGCATCGCTCTTTACGGATCGCGCGATTTCCTATCGTCAGATACAGGGCTTTTCGCACACGCAGGTGGCACTGTCTGTGGGCGTGCAGCAGATGGTGCGCGCGGACACCGGCGGATCCGGCGTGATGTTTTCGATTGATACGGAATCAGGCTTTCCCGACGCTGTCCTGATCAATGCCGCCTGGGGTCTTGGCGAGAACGTCGTGCAAGGGGCTGTCGATCCCGATGAGTACGAGGTGTACAAGCCGTTTCTGGATGATGAAACCAAAGTGCCCATTCTGGAAAAAACCCTTGGTGCCAAAGAGATCAAAATGATCCATGACCGCGATGGCACCCCCCGCAATGTGCCCACCTCAAAGGCGGAACGCGGACGGTTCGTGCTGAGTGATCCCGAGATTCTGACCCTCGCGCGGCAGGCGAAGATCATTGAAGAGCACTATGGTTGCCCGATGGATATGGAGTGGGCGCGCGATGGCAAGACCGGCACACTTTATATCGTGCAGGCGCGGCCCGAGACGGTGCAGTCACGGGCGGATGTCGGGTCACTGAAATCCTATACGGTGGCGGATGCGGGCGAAACGCTCGTCACCGGGCTGAGCGTCGGGAATGCCGCAGTGAACGGCCGCGTGTGCATGATCGAAAGTGCCGCTGATATCGCGAATTTCGTAGATGGCTCTGTGCTGGTCACCTCCACCACGGATCCCGACTGGGTGCCCATCATGAAACGCGCCGCTGCGATCGTGACGGACCATGGCGGGCGCACCTCGCATGCGGCGATTGTCAGCCGTGAACTCGGGCTGCCGGCCGTTGTGGGCTGTGGTGACGCTACGCATCTGTTGCATGACGGGCAGGATGTGACCGTGTCCTGTGCAGGGGGCCAGGAGGGCGTTGTCACGGCAGGTTTGTCCAAGATCACTGTGACCGAGGAAACGCTGGACGCACTGCCTGA
This sequence comes from Yoonia rosea, assembly GCF_900156505.1. Lineage (NCBI taxonomy): Bacteria > Pseudomonadati > Pseudomonadota > Alphaproteobacteria > Rhodobacterales > Paracoccaceae > Yoonia > Yoonia rosea. The sequence continues at coordinate 239,233 of NZ_FTPR01000004.1, forward strand.
TATCAAAACCAAGGTCATGCTGAACCTTGCCAATCCCGCAGCGGCCTTGCGCTGGTGGCGATTGCCTGTCGATGGGGTGGGGCTCGCGCGGATGGAGTTTGTCATCAACAGCGCGGTCAAGGTGCATCCGATGGCACTGCTGGCGTTCGATGCGGTCAAGGATACAGAGGCCCGCGACAAGATTGATGCGCTGACCAAAGGTTACGACAGCAAGCCTGCGTATTTTGTCGATCAACTCTCGCGCGGATTGTCGCGGATTGCCGCGTTTTGCTATCCCAAGCCGGTGATCGTGCGGATGAGCGATTTCAAGACCAACGAATACGCCGACCTTCTGGGTGGGCGTGATTTCGAACCGCATGAAGAGAACCCGATGATCGGGTTCCGTGGCGCATCGCGCTATTACTCGGACCATTACCGCGCCGGTTTCGCTCTGGAATGTCAGGCGATTGCGCGGCTGCGCGGGCAGATGGGTTTTGAGAATGTGATCGTGATGATCCCCTTCTGCCGCACTCCGCAAGAGGCCGATAATGTGCTGGCTGTGATGCAGGACAACGGTCTGGAGCGGGGCAAGGACGGCTTGCAGGTTTACGTGATGTGCGAAATTCCCGCCAATGTGGTGCGCGCGGCGGAATTTGCGGAACGCTTTGACGGCTTTTCTATCGGATCGAATGACTTGACCCAACTGACGCTGGGGATCGACCGCGATTCAGACGCGCTGGCAAACCTGTTCCGAGAAGATGATCCGGCAGTGCTATGGATGATCGAAACCGTGATCCGCGAAGCGCATAAAGCAGGCAAGAAAGTGGGGTTCTGCGGACAGGCCCCTAGCAATGATCCGGCTTATGCGCAGCGTCTGGTCGGGTTCGGGATCGACAGTATTTCGGTGACGCCGGACAGCTTTGTACAGGTCTTGCGCAATGTGGCCGAAGCTGAGAGGAGCTAGAGAACTTCAATGCGGCATTGGTCATAACAGGCCTGTGCGTGGGGCAGATCGCAAAGCGCAGTGGCCTCGGTGCTGACTGTGGCGCTGGCTGCCGCAACGCCCCATCTCAGCGCTTCGTCTGCGGTGCCGCCGCGCGCGAGTGTCAATGTCATAGCCCCCACAAACGCATCGCCCGCGCCGATTTTACTACGCACGGTGACTGTGGGCGCATGACAAAAGAAGCGCTGGTCACGGGACACGAGAACCGAACCTTCGGCGCCACGACCTGTGACAATCATGTCGGCCACACCCCGCGCAACCAGATCGGCGGCAAAGGCCACGCTGTCGGCAACCGTATCCATCGGATGCTTGGCCGCCTCGGCTGCTTCTGATTGGTCGACGCGCAGCAGATAGACGGGCGTTGTGGGGGCGCCAATAAGCCTGTCCAGTGCCCGGCTCGAGGTATCGACCACAACGCGGGCGTTTTTTTCCTCAGCGATGGCAATGATCCGGCTTTGCATATCTTCTGGCAGACCGGGCGCGACGCTGCCGCTGATCACAACATAGCTGTCGAGGGTGGTGTGGGCTGCGATTTCGGTCATCAGGCGGTCAGCATCCTGTGCGGTCAGGTGCTCTCCCGGAACGCCAAAGCGATACTGCGCGCCCGTCGCGTCGTCAGTGACAGCAAAGCTCTGCCGCGTTTCGCCGCTGACGACGATAGGCAGGGCAGGGACCCCTTCGGCGGCCAAAAGATTGACAAGCCGCTGCCCCATCGGGCCACCGACGGCGACAAGTGCCCGAGCCGCGCCGCCCAGTTTCTGCACGGCGCGGGTCACATTGACACCCCCGCCGCCCGGATCGTAGCGCGGTGCCGCACAACGCAGCTTGGGCCCTGCAATGACCGCTTGCACATGCGTTGCCACATCCACTGCAGGGTTGAGTGTAATCGTCAGAATGTCGGCCTGTGGGCGCATCCTAGGCTTTTTGCGCCATGGCCAACCTCATTAAAGCGGCCAGAACAGCCTGCGCAAGAACCGGTGATCGCCCGATACCGATGGCGGCATCGCTGTCGCGGCTGTCATTTTCGCGCAGGGTGCAGTGCCAGTGGCCGTCACGGTCATTTGTACGCCCACGGATATGAATGGACCAGTTGGGATAGGCCTCATCCGCAATCAGCATCGCTGCATCGGTCTTGCTCAGGTTTTCGGCGCTGGGCAGGGTGGTCTGGGCCAGCAGGTAAGCCAAGGCATGAAGAACCCCGTCAAAGCTGGCAATACTCATGTCGCGCGTGGTTTCGAGTTCCTTAATCAGGATGTCCAGTTCAGGGTCTTTCATCGCGTGTCCTCCTAGGTGGGTCGGCGTGTTGACTATCTCTACCAACGCTTGCGACGACCGCATTTGATCTCGGTCAATTGCGCACAGCCGATCTGGATAACAAAGGGCAGCGCAAAGGCCGGTCTTCGCCAGTCATTTGCTCTTGCGCGATATGCATCGGCCAGCGATGGTTTGCTAACCAAAGGACCCTGTCACATTGATCAAGACCCAAGACCCTCCAAAGCTGCTATCGCTTTGGCTTCTTATCTTTCTGCAAGCCGGAATTTCTGCGTCCAGTCTCGTGGTCGAGATCGTCGCGGGGCGCATGATTGCGCCTTACGTCGGGATGAGCCTTTATACGTGGACAGCCATTATTGCCGTCGTGCTGGCGGGGTTTTCTGTTGGCCATTGGTGGGGTGGCCGGATTGCCGCGCGTGACACCGCGCAGGCGTTGCGCATGGCGGGGTGGATCATGTTGGCCGCGGCCCTTACCACCGCAGGGGCAACATTGCTGCTGCGCGCCTTTGCAGGACCTGTGATTGCAACATTCGTGCATCCCATGGCGGCAATCACCGCGTTAAGCGCCTTGGCATTCTTTCTTCCGTCACTTTTTGCCGGTGTCCCTGCGCCGATCCTGACGGTTGCAGCGATGCGCGGGCGTGCGCAGGCCGAACAGGCCTTGGGGGCCATGTTCGCCGCGGGTGCGGTTGGTGCAATTGCGGGCACGCTTCTTGCGGGCTTCTTGTTTGTCCCGTGGATCGGATCGGTGATGACCCTTGTCGTGATCACTGTGGTCTATGTGGTTGCGGCGCTGATCTGTTTCAGGCTTGGCAATCTGTTGCCATGCGGGCAGGCAGCCGCCCTTGGCGGGATCGTGATTGCCTTTGCAACCGGATATGGCGCACTGACCATGCCTGCCGTCTGCGACCGTGAAAGCAGCTATTACTGTATCCGGACTGTTGCTTTGTCGGACAACCCCGACGATCCGGTGAACCTGATGGTGGTCGATCATCTGGCGCATGGCATCAGCGGCAGAGCAGAGCCGCGGACTATGTTCACGGAACATGCAGCCATGCTTGATGCTTTGCCACGGATGCGGATGGGCCGGACAGATTTCTCATCGTTTCATATCGGTGGTGGCACCTATTCTGTCCCGCGCGCTTGGGCGGCGCGGGGGATCGGGGACATTACAATCGCTGAAGTCGATCCTGCGGTCACAGAGATCGCGGTTGAAAATTTCTGGTTTGATCCCGCAACGGCCACCATTTTGCACGGTGACGCACGCGTTGCGTTGAACAGAAGTACCCAACGGTTCGATGTCATTGTCGGTGATGCGTTCACCGATATTGCAGCACCCGCGCATCTGGTGACACAGGAATTTTTCGAACTGGTGGCAAGCCGGTTGGCGCCGCAAGGCGTCTTTGCGATGAATATGATCGACAATGTTGATCGTATGTATGCGCTTGCCGCCGTCCACGCGACGTTGCGCAGTGTCTTTCCAAGCGTCGAGATCTGGACCAAAGCTGTCGCCCCGGAGCCGGGGCAACGCCGTGTGTTTATCTTGCTTGCCAGTGCACAGGATAGCGCCTTTTCCACAGTGGATGCGCTGGCCCCGGATTCAAAACGCTTTCAGGTGCTGGATGGCGCCTTCGTGGACAATATTCTGGGGCAACGGAACCCGAAAATCCTGACGGACGACCACGCGCCGCTTGCTTTTCTGATGGGATTTGACCCTGCCGTGGACTGAGTGCCTGCGCAACAACTGCAGCTGGTGCCGAAGTGCAGTTTCCACCAAAAACGCCAGCATGCGGTGGCCTGTGTTGCATCGCCCGACCTTGTTACCTAACAGAGGGGCACGCCCGATAAAGGTTCCATGACATGCTGATCACATTTTTGGCCATTGCGCCGGTTTTTGCCCTGATCCTGATGGGCTACGGCTTGCGGCGTGGCGGTATCCCCTCGACCGAGTTCTGGAACCTCAATGACCGTCTGGTCTATTGGGTTTTGATGCCTGCGCTGTTCTTTGCGAAAATCTCGGCGGCTGATCTGAGTGGTGGTTTGGGGGACTATGCGGTTCTGCTCTATGCAGGCTTCTTTTCGGCGATCTTTTGTGGATGGCTGTTCGGGCGCAGCTTCGCGCCGCCCCAAGCCAGTTCCCTTTTGCAGGGCAGTGCGCGTTTCAACACCTTTATCGGTCTGGCCATCGCCGAGGCGCTTTTTGGCACGCCGGGTTTGCAGATCGCCGTGCTGGGGTCCGCGCTTTTGGTGCCTGTCGTCAACGTCACCGTTGTGACCATCATGGCGCGGCAGCTGGGCGGCGGGGGCAAGTCAATCGTTCTGGGGCTGGTGAAAAACCCACTGATCCTGAGCATCGTCGCAGGGGCGCTCTTCAACTTTGCAGGTCTGAATGAAGTGCCTGTCCTGCACGAGATTGCCCGCATTCTGGGTGACGCCGCATTGCCGATCATGCTGCTCTGTGTCGGGGCCAATCTGAAACTGCGCGGATTGAGCGGGTCTGTCGTGATCATCGGGCTGTCGATGGCTGGCAAGTTGCTGATCAACCCTTTGGCCGTCATTCTTGCGGCTTGGGTGCTTGCGCCTGATCCCTTGGTCTTTCAGGTCGCCCTGATTTTTGCAGCCCTTCCTGTCGGGGTTGCCAGCTACACGCTGGCGCGCGAAATGCGCGGTGATGCGTCCTTGATGGCGGCCATGATTACCACGCAGACCTTGCTGAGCTTCCTGACCTTGCCTGTGACGCTGATGATCGGGCAGGCTGTGCTGTCGCTCAACTAGGCCGCAAGAACCGGTGACAGGCTGCGTGATGATATGACGTGATCCTTTCTTTGCGGGAACGTTCAGTGACATATACGGTCTGGCTATGAATACTGCAGCACCCACGCCCCTTTCGACTGTGTCACGCCAGTTCATTCAGGATTGGCTGGTGGCCTTGCGTCCGCTTTGTACGGATGCGCAGATGCAGTCTTTGATGCAGCGTGCGGGGTTGGTTGCCGATGATACGCTGCCCTATGGCCGTGTGACGCTTGATCAGATTGTGCGCCTGTACCAGCTTGCCGCGGTTGAGACCGGTGATGAAATGATGGGGCTTTGGAGCAGGCCGATCCGTCCCAGAGCGTTGCAACATCTGCTGACATCGGTCCGCGAGGCCACCAGCATTCCGTCGGCGCTCTATCGGTTTGCGACGTTCTGGAACCTGCTGTTGGATGACTACCAATGGGATCTGACCGAAAGGGGTGACACGTTGCTGCTCTCGCTGACCCCGCAACAGCCGGTGCCGCCGCAACCCTTTGGTCATATGCTGATCCTCAAACTTGCCCATGGCCTTTTGTCCTGGCTTGCGGGGCATGAGGTGCCCGTCAAGCGTGTGGATTTCGCCTTTGCGCGGCCGGAGTACGATCAGGATTACGCCATTATCTTTCCGGCCCCGCTGCGGTTTGCACAACCAGCCACATCAATCGCTTTCGATCTGCATTTGCTGGGGGCGGTTGAACCACGCAGCACTACCGATCTGGACCGCTTTCTTCAGAATGCCCCGCGCGACTGGATTTTCACAAGTTCGCGGGAACATACGCAATCGCTGCGTGTCCGCACCTATCTGAGCCAGACAGACTGGGCCAATGCCACATTGAGCGATGCGGCCCGCGCGATGCATATGACGCCGCGCACCCTGATGCGCAGGCTGGACGCGGATGGGACCTCTTTCCAGTCGATCAAGGACGCCTTGCGCCGCGATATCGCGATCCGTGATTTGCAGGCGGGCCGCAAAAGCATTCAGGCAATCGCGCAGGATGTCGGTTTTTCATCGGCAGCAAATTTCCATCGGGCCTTTCTGCGGTGGACAGGCAGCACGCCGAGCGCCTATCGCCGCACGCAAGTCTGACAGGCAGATATTTTGTCAGTTTTTGATAATCATATGTCATCTCATGAGATAGAGGCAGCCTACAGGGCGCGATACAAACCTTTATAGATAAGTAGTCTGAAGCAGCGTCGTGCATGCGGGTATCGATTTGCCGAGCTGCGGGATATGGCGATTTCAGATAGCGCTGATATGAAGGACGCTCCCATGACAGAGAAACTCACCGCCATTCTGCAAGCTGCCAAGGACCACGCTGAACAGGTGATCCTGCCCAATGTGGATGCATGGAACGCCGCAAAGAAATGGCCGCGTGATGCCTCGGACAGGGCGGGGGCTGCGGGGCTGACGGGGCTTTATGCGCCCGAAGAGTTTGGCGGGCAGGGTTTGCCGCTGTCCGAGGGCATTCAGGTCTACGAACAATTGGGGCTTGGTGACGGGGCCTACGCCTTTGCGGTTTCGATGCATAATATCTGTACCTTTGCAGGCTGCGGGTATGGCACGGACGCCTTCAAGCAGAAATGGGCGCGGGATCTGACATCAGGGCGCAAGCTGGCGAATTTTGCATTGACCGAACCGCAGTCAGGGTCTGACCCCATGCAGATGTACACCCGTGCGACCATCAACACAGACGGAACATGGACGATCAGCGGTGCGAAGGCCTGGGTCAGTCTTGCGACAGAGGCTGACATCTATTTCACGGTTGTCAAAACCAGTGATGCGCCCGGCCACAAGGACATGGCGATGATCGCTATCCCTGCCGATGCGCCGGGTCTGCGTTTCGGGCCGATGTACGAGACACCATCCTACAATTTCCTGCCCATGTCCGAGATGTATTTGGACAAGGTTGTGGTGAGTGAGGACAACATCATCCTGCCTATCGGACAGGGCTTGCAGGGCTCGCTTATGGCGATTGATATCGCGCGCGTCTCGATCGCGTCAGGGTGCTGTGGGTTGATGCAAGCGGCACTTGATACAGCCTTGTCCTATGCCAAGAACCGCAAGATGTTTGGCGGCAAGAACCTTGAACTTGACGGTATTCAGTGGATGCTTGGAGAGGTCGCGACGGACCTTGAAGTCTCGCGTCTTCTCTATCGCAAAGCCGCAGAAGCACTGGGCACGCCCGAGGGCCCCCTGATGGCGGCCCATGCCAAGCGTTTCGTGCCGGATGCCGCGCTTAAGGCTGCAAATACCTGCACGCAGGTCTTGGGTGGCATGGGATTGTTGGCGCCCTACGGCCTTGACCGTCTGTCGCGTCTTGCCCAGATGCTGCGGATCGTGGATGGCACGACAGAGATCAGCCGCGTCGTCATCGGGCGCGCCTTGCAAAAACGCGCGGCGACTTTGCCAGATTTGCCGGTGCCCAAAGGGTTTGGTGAGACTGGCAGCTAAATCGCCATGCACCAAAGCTATTCAGTTGCTGTAAAGCCCACAATCAGCTGATGCAGACCGAGTGCCGCACCTGCGAAGATCGCAGCGAGCGTGACAGGCGCGCTGAAGGCTAGCAGCGAGAACGCAGTCAGTCCTTGGCCGATACTGCACCCGATGGCGATCACGGCACCCACACCCATCAGGCCTGCACCGATGATCTGGCGACGCAACTCGCGCGGGTCCTCGCAGGCTTCCCAGCGGAAATGGCCTTTGATCAGACTGCCAAGAAAAGCGCCGATCCAGACCCCCGCGACAGAGCCGATCCCGAATGAGAGTGACTGACCCGAGGCGGTCATCCCGTAAAGGATGGCTTCGCCGACAGGGGCCGAGAACGTGTGGGAGACAAGCGGCAGGTCATCGAAACCGTGCGCGTTGATATACTGCATCCCGCCCCATGCGCTGATAACAGCAAGGCCGACCGCAGTGCCCCAGAAGATGGCTGAACGGTCTTGTCGCAATGTACGCGCGCTTAGCGCAAAGGCTACCAGCAGCGCGCCGATCACCAAGCCGATAAAAGCTACTGAAATGCCGGTCGCCGCACCCAATGTATGGGCTATACCGCTTGGGATTGCGGCAGGCGGGGGCGGGGGGAAGACTTCAACGCGGATCCATGCGAGCGGGCCTGAGAGCGTGACATAGGCGCTGATACCCATCACCAGAACGATTACGAAAGACCGCAGATCACCACCGCCGAGCCGTGCAAGCGCGCCATAGCCGCAGTTTCCGGCCATCGCCATGCCGTAGCCGAAAAGACCACCCCCTATGATGCTTGCAAGTGGTGACCATTGTTGTGACAGATAGAAAGATTTTGCGGGGTCGAAAAGGCCAAACGCCATCAAGCCGAAACTGCCAATGACAGCGGTTCCGATGGCCAGAATCCACATTCTCAGGCGTTTGTCATTGTTGCCGTAAAGATAATCTTCGATCGCGCCCAATGTGCAGAACCGGCCCAGCCTTGCGGCAAGTCCGAGTAAGACACCGCCAAACAACCCGACGGCTGCCGCGACGTTCGCCTCTCCCAATGCATCGAGCAATGGCCGACCCTCCCTGTTATGTCAGTCGAATTGAACGGGAGGTGGCTAAGCCTCAGTCCGTCTCGCAGAACAATTCGTAGACAAGGCCGATGATCTTGCGAGATTTGTCATCCGTCAAGCTATAGTAGATCGTCTTGCCTTCACGGCGAGGCGTGACCAGCCCTTCAAGCCGCAACCGCCCCAGTTGCTGGGACACCGCAGCCTGACGTGCAGAAAGCAGTTCTTCCAATTCGGTGACTGACTTTTCACCTGTCGCCAGATGGCAAAGGATCATCAACCTGCCTTCGTGACTGATCGCTTTGAGATAGTTTGTTGCGATGGTCGCGTTGTGCATCATCTCGTCCAAGCGTGCATCATCAACGTCAGTATTGAAAACCGGAAGTGTCATAAGCCTTGGAGCCTCACGCGAATCTTTCTGTTCAGGTCAAATCGTCTGCGCCAGTTAATTGTGCTTTTGCCGCCAAATTGCTACCTCTGAGCGCGGCAAAATGGTAGTTTTTTCCGCTATTTGTCGGATTTTGCAACAAATACGCCCTCTTGCGCGAGCATTTGCCCCAAAAGTCCCCAGAAAAAATCATCTCCCGGATAGCCCTCGATCCGGTTTGTCTCGATGCCTTCGACCAGCAGGATGAAGGTCGGGGTGTAATTGATCCGCCGCGCAAGCACGATATCGGAAGGCATCGGATCAAGCAGATTGACACGCCGCAGCGGGGCGACGGCCCCTTCTTCTGTCTTGTGGTAGATGGGCCCGATTTCTTCGTTCCACCGCGCGCACCACAGACAGCCCGGTTCTTCGGCCATCATCAGTTGCAACTCTGCACGTGCAGACGCCGCAGACATCAGGGTCACTGCAAAGACAGCAACTGCGAGGCGGATAATAAAACTAGCTTTCGTTATAAACATTCAATAATTCTAATATGAATCATGTGGGCAATCAAGGAAAACAACACATGCTGGACGTAAGCTTTTTTGGTGCTGCGGTCGCTGGGCTGTTGTCGTTCTTTACGCCCTGCGTTTTGCCGATGGTGCCGTTTTACCTGTGCTACATGGCTGGCACATCCATGTCCGAGTTGCGTTCTGAGGATGCGATCAGCTCGTCTGTGCAGCGCAGATTGATTGTCTCCGCGGTGTTCTTTGCCTTTGGGGTAACGACCATCTTTGTGCTCTTGGGCATGGGGGCGACTGCGATCGGGCAGGCCTTTGGGATGTGGCGGGACACGCTGCGCTATGTGGCGGCGGGGGTCTTGCTCATCTTTGGTTTGCATTTTCTGGGCGTTATCCGCGTGCCGCTGCTTTACCGCGAAGCCAAGATTGAAAGCACGGCCGAACCGACAACGATGATCGGCGCCTATGTTATGGGGCTTGCATTCGGCTTTGGCTGGACGCCCTGCGTCGGCCCCGCACTTGCGGCAATCCTGATGGTTGCCAGCGGGATGGGTGACATCTGGCGCGGTGGCCTGCTCTTGCTGGTATACGGCCTTGCGATGACAGCACCGTTTGTTGTGGCCGCTTTTTTCGCCCGCCCGTTCCTGAGCTGGCTTCAGCGCAACCGCAAATATCTGGCGCATGTTGAACGCGTCATGGGTGTGATGCTGATCATCTTTGCTGTGCTGATCGGAACCAATTCGGTCAATTACATCGCCCAGTGGATGATCGAAGTCATGCCTGCATTTACCAACCTAGGATAAAGGAAGTGACCATGATTTCTCGCCGTTTTCTCGCGCTTGCAGCGCTTGTTCTGGCTCTCCCGGCTTTTGCTACGCCTTTGGGTGACGACGGTCTGCACAAGGCCGATTGGATGCATGACACCTTCAAGGATCTGCGCGAGGACCTTGCCGAGGCGAATGCCGAAGGCAAGCGCCTTCTGATCATTATAGAGCAGCGCGGATGCATCTATTGCACCAAGATGCACGAAGAGGTTTTCCCAACCCCCGAAATCTCTGCGATGCTGAATGAGGCATTCTTCGTCATCCAGATCAATATGTTCGGGGATGTCGAAGTAACGGATTTTGACGGGACCACTTTACCCGAAAAAGACATGGTGCGTCGCTGGAATGCCCTGTTCACGCCGACAATGATGTTCTTCCCCCAAGAAGTGGAAGAAGGCCAGATCGCGACCCAGGCGGCCGTTGCCGTTATGCCGGGGGCCTTTGGGCGCTGGACTACGTTGAACCTGCTCAACTGGATCAATGACGAAGGCTATCTTGGTGAAGAACCCTTCCAAAAATACCATGCAAGGATCATTCAGGAGCAGGGAATAACAGAATAAAATCAGATGGTTGAGTGTAAACATTCAAATAAATGATTTTGTTGTTGCGATTCTGACAACCTGTAGTCTACGGTATACGAAACACATTTGTGATCCAGGGAGGGACCATGAAGCGGATTCTTAGCACAGGTGTCGCGATTGCCATTGCGACCGTTGGCTTTGCTGAAGGAATGATGCCTGATGACGTCGTTTACAGCGAGTATGGCGAAATCGAGGCGTCCTTGTCCGGTCAACCGGGCGATGCAGCGGCAGGTCTTGAAATCATGGTTTCACGTGGCAAGGGCAATTGCATTGCATGTCATCAGGTGACCGCTCTGGAAGAATACCCGTTCCACGGCGAAGTCGGCCCATCGCTTGACGGTGTGGGCGAATACCGTACCGCAGCCGAGCTGCGTGGCATTATCGCAAATGCGAAGATGACCTATGAGGGGACCATCATGCCGGCGTTCTACCGCACAAGCGGGTTCACCCGCCCGGGCAACGCTTTCACCGGAAAAGCCGCAGAGGGCGAACTGTCCCCGCTGCTGACCGCTCAGGAAATCGAAGATGTGGTCGCATATCTTCAGACACTTAAAGACTGATCTGCAACTGGCAGACCGATAGGAGACCCTATGAAACTTACACGTAGACATACGCTTATGATGGCGTTCGGCTCCGCGCTCGCAGCTGTTATGCCGTTTCGTGCATTCGCTGCCGTCGAGGACAATATTGCAGCGTTTACCGGTGGTGCCGCTGTCGGAAGCGAGGGCATCACGTTGATTGCCCCAGAAATCGCAGAGAACGGCAACACCGTGCCGATCGAAGTGAATGCGCCGGGTGCAGAGGCGATCATCGTCTTCGCAGCAGGCAATCCGACACCTTCGGTTGCGACATTCAATTTCGGTCCGATGGCCGCGTCCCAATCTGCAGCGACACGCATCCGTCTTGCAGGCACGCAGGATGTCGTCGCGATCGCCCGCATGCCTGACGGCAGCTTTGTGCAAGCCAGTCAGGAAGTAAAAGTGACCATTGGCGGCTGCGGCGGCTGAGTGAGGAAGAAAACAAATGGCAGATAATGTAACACCCCGCGTTCGCGTCCCCCGTGATGCCACCGCTGGCGAAGAAATCACCATCAAGACCCTGATCAGCCATCCGATGGAGTCTGGCCAGCGCAAAGATGGCGACGGCAATGTGATCCCGCGCTCGATCATCAACCGTTTCACATGCACGTTCAACGGCGAGACAGTGATCGATGTCACGCTGGAGCCGGCGATTTCAACGAACCCGTATTTCGAGTTCCAGGCCATCGTGCCAGAGAGCGGGACGTTCGAATTCACTTGGTATGATGATGACGGCGCCGTCTACACCGACAGCAAAGATATTACCGTCGGGTAACCGCGGAACACACGCCAGGGAGGGCCGATGTCTATGAAATCACTGTTTAAGGGCGGTATTGCCGCCGTCGCAATTCTTTCCGCTTTTGCGGCTAATGCGGACGAAGAAGCAGATCTCGTCATCAACGAAGAGATCGAGATCACAGTCCGGACCGATGCGCCAGCGCATCTTGAAAACTTGAGTACAATCTACTCGGGTTGGGTGTTTCGCTCGACGGAAACACAAGCTTTGCAGATGGATGATTTCGAAAACCCCGGCATGATCTTTGTTGATGATGCGATCGCTGCATGGAACACCGCTGAGGGCACAGAGGGTCAGTCCTGTGCGGCCTGTCACGGTGCGCCGGAAGAAATGGCCGGTGTGCGCGCTGTTTACCCAAAATGGAACGACGAAGCCGAAGAAGTGCGTACAATTGCGATGCAGGTCAACGGCTGCCGTACAGAACAGATGGGTGCTGACGAGTGGAAATATGACGGCACCGAGATGCTGAACATGGAAGCGCTCTTGGCGTCTGTATCACGCGGTATGCCAGTGAACGTGGCCATCGACGGACCCGTTCAGGCGATGTGGGAAAAGGGCCGTGAGCTTTATTATACACGGTTCGGCCAACTCGATCTGTCTTGCGCGAATTGCCATGAAGACAACTATGGCAACAACATCCGTGCCGATCACCTGAGCCAGGGTCAAATCAACGCATTCCCGACGTATCGCTTGAAGAACGCCAAGCTGAACGGCGTACAGGGACGCTTCCGTGGATGTATTCGTGACACCCGTGCGGAGACATATGCAGTCGGGTCTGAAGAATTCATCGCGCTGGAACTTTATGTGGCCTCACGCGGCAATGGCCTCTCGGTCGAAGGCCCGTCCGTCAGAAACTAATCCTCCTTGAACTGCCCGCTTCAACCAGTTTGAGGCGGGCATTTTCAAACCAAATATATTCATAAAATAGAATATGATAACACAAGAGGCTCGATAACTCACATGATCTCACGTCGCGATTTTCTGCAGGCCAGCATGGCGGCTTCGGCGATTGTCGGAGCATCGGGCTTTGGCAATTGGGGCAAGCTGGCTGCGCAGCAAGCGTTAAGCCAAAGCGATCTGCTTCAGTTTGACACCTTCGGGAACGTTTCGCTGATCCATATCACCGACATCCACGCCCAGTTGAAACCGATCTGGTTCCGCGAGCCTCAAATCAATCTTGGCGTTGGATCCAACAAAGGGGCAGTGCCACACATTACGGGCGCAGACTTCCGCAAGCTTTATGGCATCGAAGATGGCAGCGCGTCGCATTACGCGCTCAGCTATGACGATTTTACCGCGCTCGGTCAGGCCTATGGCAAGATGGGCGGCATGGACCGTGTCGCGACTGTCGTGAACAGCATCCGTGCGGACCGGCCCGATGCGTTGCTGCTGGATGGCGGCGATACATGGCACGGCTCTTACACTTGCTACAAAACCGAAGGGCAGGATGTCGTGAACATCATGAACCTGCTGAAACCCGATGCGATGACTTTCCACTGGGAATTCACGCTGGGATCTGACCGTGTCCGCGATATCGTGAGCGATCTGCCTTTTGCCGCGCTGGGACAGAATATTTTTGACGCCGAATGGGATGAACCCGCAGAGGATTTCCAGCCTTACCAGTTCTTTGAACGTGGCGGTGTAAAGATCGCGGTGATCGGGCAGGCCTTCCCCTATATGCCAATCGCTAACCCCGGTTGGATGTTCCCCGAGTATTCGTTCGGCATCCGCGACCAGCGCATGCAAGAAATGGTCGATGAGGTACGCGGGCAGGGGGCCGAACTTGTTGTCTGCCTTTCGCACAACGGTTTTGACGTGGACAAGAAGATGGCCGAGCGCGTCACCGGAATTGACGTGATCCTCGCCGGTCACACCCATGACGCGCTGCCGGAACCTGTGTTGATCGGTGAGACGATTGTTGTGGCCTCCGGCTCTAACGGCAAGTTCGTCAGCCGCGTCGATCTGGATGTCCGCGATGGCCGGATGATGGGCTTCCGTCACAAGCTGATCCCAATTTTCTCGGACGTCATTGCACCCAATGCCGAGGTCGCCGCCGCCATTGATGCGGAACGCGCGCCATTCTTGGACGAATTGACCGAAGTTATCGGCAAAACAGCGGACGACACATTGCTCTACCGCCGCGGTAACTTCAACGGCTCGTGGGATGATCTGATCTGCGACGCCCTGATCCAGGAACGTGACGCCGATATTTCGATGTCACCCGGCGTGCGCTGGGGCCCGTCTATCATGCCCGGACAGGACATTACCCGAGAGGATATCTGGAACGTCACCTCGATGACCTATCCGAACGCCTATCGCACTGAAATGACGGGTGAATTTATTCATACCATCATGGAGGACGTGGCCGACAACCTGTTCAACACCGACCCCTACTATCAGCAGGGTGGTGACATGGTCCGTGTGGGCGGCATGGGCTACAGCATTGATGTCAGCAAGCCCATCGGACAGCGCGTTACGGACATGACACTGCTGAGAACCGGTGAGGCGATTGATCCCGCCAAGACCTATGTGGTCGCAGGCTGGGCCTCGGTCAATGAAGGCACCGAAGGACCGCCGATCTGGGATGTCGTTGAAAACCATATTCGCAATCTGGGCACCGTGCAGGTGAAACCGAACACAAGTGTCAAAGTCTCTGGCGCATAAGGAGAAAACAGGAAATGGATGAGATCTTCAAACCGTCCAGACGCACATTTTTGCGTGGAAGTGCTGCGATTGCGGCCGGGACTGTCGCAGGTCAGGCAGTGGCTCAGGACGGCCCCGACCCCAAAATCACGGAATTGCAGGACTGGGCGTCCTACACAGGTGTCGGCGTTGACGAAACGCCCTACGGCCTGCCGATCAGCTTTGAAAGCGATGTGGTGCGGCGGAATGTAGAGTGGCTGACCGCGTCACCGATTTCCTCGATCAACTTTACGCCGATCCATGCATTGGACGGGACAATCACGCCGCAAGGTTGCGCGTTCGAGCGCCACCACTCGGGCGCGATCGAGCTGTCCAAGGACGACTACCGCCTGATGATCAACGGTCTGGTCGATCGCCCCCTGATTTTCACCTACGCCGATCTTGAGCGTCTGCCGCGTGAAAACCATGTCTATTTCTGCGAATGTGCCGCGAACACCGGTATGGAGTGGGCGGGGGCGCAGTTGAACGGTGCTCAGTTCACCCATGGTATGATCCATAACATGGAATACACCGGCGTGCCGTTGCGGACGCTGCTGCGTGAAGCAGGTCTCGATGCGGCGGGCGATCTGGCGGATAAATGGGTCTATGTGGAAGGCGCTGATGCATCCTCTAATGGCCGTTCGATCCCGATGGAGAAGGCGCTGGATGACGTGCTGGTGGCATTCAAAGCCAATGGCGAAGCGCTGCGCATGGAGCATGGCTATCCTGTGCGCTTGGTCGTTCCCGGTTGGGAAGGCAATATGTGGGTCAAATGGCTTCGCCGCGTGCAGGTGACGGACATGGCCGTCGGCAGCCGCGAGGAAACATCCAAATATACCGACGTCTACGAGAACGGCATCGCTCGCAAATGGACGTGGGTCATGGATGCGAAATCCGTCATCACCTCACCCAGTCCGCAAATGCCAATCACGCACGGGCAGGGCCCGCTTGTGATCTCTGGTCTGGCGTGGTCCGGCCATGGGCAGATCACGCGTGTTGATGTCTCGAAGGACGGTGGCATCACGTGGGAAACAGCACGGCTTGGAAAGCAGGGCGATACCAAAGCCTTGACCCGCTTCTATCTGGACACCGACTGGGACGGCAGCCCGATGCTCTTGCAATCGCGTGCTATCGACGAAACCGGCTATGTCCAGCCGACAAAGGACCAGTTGCGCGAAAAGCGCGGCGAGAACGCGGTCTATCACAACAACTGTATTCAAACCTGGTTTGTGAACGAAGAAGGGGTCGCCGAGAATGTCGAAGTCTCTTAATCTTTTCGTCCCCGCGATTGGTGGCACTGTGCTTTTGCTGGGTCTTGCCTATGGCATTTCCTCGCGTGAATACGGGGCCGCAACGATCGACTCGCTTGAAGCACGGGTGCAGCAGATCGAGGCAAACGCCGCACAAGCAACCGCCGAAGCGCAGGCAGCAGCCGCAGAAGCGGCGCGGCTGCTGCAAGAGCGTGAAGAACTTGCGGCTCTGGCCGCTGTCAGCGGCGCGAGCCTGACCGCACCAGCGCCTGTGATCGAAGGCACCTACGGTTTGGGCCGTGTGGCCTTTGATGAAGAAATTGCCGCATGGGATGTCGATGTCCTGCCAGACGGGCGGGGCCTGCCGGAAGGCCGTGGTGATGTCTTTACCGGAGAAGAGGTCTTTGTTGACAAATGTGCCTCTTGTCACGGTGATTTTGCGGAAGGTGTTGGCAACTGGCCTGTGCTTGCCGGTGGTTTTGACACATTGGCAAATCGGGATCCGGTGAAAACAGTGGGGTCCTACTGGCCCTATCTTTCGACCGCATGGGACTACATCAATCGGTCAATGCCTTTTGGTGAAGCGGGTACGCTGACGCCCGATGAGACCTACGCGATCGTGGCGTATCTTTTGTATTCCAACAACATGGTTGATGACGATTTCGAGCTGAGCCACGAGAACTTTACGGAAGTTGAGATGTATAACGCCGACGGCTTTGTCGTCGATGACCGGCCCGAGCTTGAGTATGCCGAATGGCGCACGGAACCTTGCATGGAAAATTGCAAGGAGAGCGTCGAGATTACGATGCGCGCGACGTTCCTCGATGTGACCCCAGACGAAGACGTGGAAGCCGCAGTCAGCGCGCCCGCAACCGAGGCCACTCCGGCCGTAGCTGTCGCCGAAGATGCGGGCGGCATTGATCCGGCCCTGATCGCCGCTGGTGAGGGTGCATTCCGCCAGTGCCAGACCTGCCATCAGGTTGGCGAGGGCGCGCGCAACCGCACGGGGCCTGTCTTGAATGGGGTGATTGGGCAGGCAATCGGGTCCGTTGGCGGGTTTCGTTACTCGGGTGTCTTCGAACAGGCAAATGCCGCCGGTGAGGTGTGGACTGCGGAAAGCCTTGCCGCGTTCCTGACGGATCCACGCGGCACAATGTCCGGCACGAAGATGGCGTTCCGTGGTGTCGGGGACGAAGCCGAGGTTG
This sequence comes from Yoonia rosea, assembly GCF_900156505.1. Classification (NCBI taxonomy): domain Bacteria; kingdom Pseudomonadati; phylum Pseudomonadota; class Alphaproteobacteria; order Rhodobacterales; family Paracoccaceae; genus Yoonia; species Yoonia rosea. Next base: position 256,606 of record NZ_FTPR01000004.1, read on the forward strand.
CGGCACTGATCGCCTATTTGCAGAGCTTTGCAGACTAATGCGTCGTCATCTTCTGCTGCTCGCCTTTCTCGGCGCCGCCAGCCACGGCTTTGCCGAAGTTGGCGGTGATCCCGAACGGGGCGAAGAACTCTTTCGCCAATGCAGCAGTTGCCATCAGGTCGGGCAGGGGGCGGTTGACCGGATCGGTCCCCAACTGAACCATATCTTTGACCGTGCCGCGGGCGAGGCCGAGGGGTTCCGGTATTCGGCGGGATTTGAACGTGCCGCCGCAGGCGGGCTGGTCTGGACCTATGACACGCTCGATAGTTTCATTGAGAACCCCCGTGTGCTGGTGTCCAACACACGGATGAGCTTTCGCGGTATCGCCGAACAGCAGGACCGCGATGATCTGTTGGCCTATCTGCGGTTGTTCTCATCCAGCCCCGCAAACATTCCAGAGGCCGCACCGACAGCGGCCGCGGTGGATCACGCGGTTGCCCCTGAGGTCCTCGCCATCGTTGGGGATCCGGCATATGGCGAATACCTGTCCGGCGAATGCACGGCGTGCCATCAGGCAAGCGGTGCGGCGACCGGTATCCCATCCATCACAAACTGGCCGACCGAGGACTTTGTCGTCGCGATGCATGCCTACAAGGAAGGCGTGCGCGCCCATCCTGTCATGCAGATGATGGCGGGCCGGTTATCTAACGAAGAGATTGCGGCCTTGGCGGCCTATTTTGAAAGCATCCAGTAACGGGGTGCACCACTGGGAGGAGACAAATATGACTTTTAACAGAAGGACGTTTTTGGGAACGGCGGCTGCGACAGCAGGCCTTTTGACCGCACCGATGGTGCGCGCACAGGGAAAACCCCGCGTTGTCGTGATTGGCGGTGGTGCGGGCGGCGCGACCGCGGCGCGCTATCTTGCCAAGGACAGTCAGGGCGCGCTTGACGTCACTTTGGTCGAGCCGACACGCACCTATTACACCTGTTTCTTTTCCAACCTCTACTTGGGCGGTTTCCGCGACATGGGCTCGCTTGGCCATAGCTATGGCACGCTGGCCGCTGACTATGGCATCAACGTCATTCACGACTGGGCCGTTGGTGTGGACCGTGACGCCAAGACTGTCACCCTCGCCGGTGGAAGCAGCCTGCCTTATGACCGTCTGATCCTGTCACCCGGTATTGATTTTGTGGACGGTGCCGTCGAGGGCTGGGATGTGTCTGCGCAAAACGCGATGCCACATGCCTATAAGGGTGGGTCACAAACCGAACTGCTCAGGGCGCAGATCATGGCAATGCCGCAGGGCGGTACCTTTGCAATGGTCGCACCGCCAAACCCCTACCGTTGCCCGCCCGGCCCGTACGAGCGGATCTCAATGGTGGCGCATACGCTCAAAGAGGTGAACCCGACGGCCAAGATCCTGATTGCCGATCCGAAAGAAAGCTTCTCCAAACAAGGCTTGTTCGAGGAAGGCTGGAACCGGCACTATGCCGGCATGGTCGAGCGGATCGGGCCGGACTTTGGCGGAGCGAATGTGTCGGTTGATCCGCAGGCGATGACCCTGACGATTGATGGTGACGTCAACGACGTTGATGTCTGCAACGTGATCCCCGCGATGAAAGCGGGCCGGATTGCCGAAATCGCAGGTATCACCGATGGCAACTGGGCACCGGTCAATGCTGCCGACATGTCTTCCAAGATGGACCCGAACATTCATGTCCTGGGTGATGCAGCCGCACAGGGCGATATGCCGAAATCCGGCTTCTCGGCCAACAGCCAGGCCAAGGTTTGCGCCAATGCGGTACGCGGTGCTTTGACCGGATCAACCGTGTTCCCGGCACGTTTTGCAAACACCTGCTGGTCTTTGATCGACACCAATGACGGCGTGAAGGTTGGTGCAACATATGAAGCAACCGACGAAAAGATCGCGAAGGTCGACGGCTTCGTCAGTGCGACCGGCGAAAGCGATGAACTGCGTGCAGCCACCTATCAGGAATCGATCGGCTGGTACGACGGGATCGTCGCCGACATGTTCGGATAATCACCTGTCGGGCCTTGATGTATATCAGGGCCCGCCAAAACGTAGGCAGCTAGGCTTTTGCAATGGAGGAAGTGATATGAAAAATCTACTTATCGGTATGTTCATGGGTCTGGCTGCGTCTCAGGTCGGCGCACAAGAGGCTGTAACCTACCCCTTTGACGGCAGCTTTGATGACGCAACTTTTGCGGTTGAGAACGCCATCATCGGCAAAGGCCTTGTGATTGATTACGTCAGTCACACCGGCGATATGCTGGCGCGGACAGCCGAGGATGTCGGCAGTGACAAGATGCTCTTTGAGGGGGCGGATATCTTCTTGTTCTGCTCTGCCCAACTCTCGCGCGAGGTGATGGAAGCGGACCCGATGAATATCGCGCATTGCCCCTATGGCATCTTTGTCGCGGCACTGGAGGGCGAGGTTCTGGTGGGGCATCGCACCTACCCTGACGGTGAAATGCAAAAGGTGCAGATGCTCTTGGATGAGATCGTACAGGAAGCGGTCGGTGGATAAGGATAAAGATGAATTACGACGGATATTTCGCGACCGCACTTGCGCAGCTGCAGGATGAGGGCAACTACCGTGTTTTTGCGGACCTTGAACGCCATCGCGGAAACTTTCCGCAGGCGACCAACCACGGTGCGCAAACCCGCAATGTGACGATCTGGTGCTCGAATGACTATCTGGGCATGGGGCAGCACCCTGACGTGCTGTCCGCCATGCATGAGGCGCTGGATAAGGTTGGTGCAGGGGCAGGCGGGACGCGGAATATCTCGGGCACGACCCACAACCATGTGTTGCTGGAGGCGGAACTGGCCGATCTGCACAACAAGGAAGCGGCGTTGCTTTTCACCAGCGGATATGTGTCCAACTGGGCGGCACTTGGCACGCTGGCTGCGAAAATTCCTGATTGTCTGGTGCTGTCTGACGCGCTCAACCATGCCAGCATGATTGAAGGTATTCGCCATTCAAAGGCAGAGCGCCAGATTTGGCGGCACAATGATCTAGAGCATCTTGAGCAATTGCTGGCCGCACAGCCGCTTGAGCGGGCGAAACTGATTGCCTTTGAAAGCGTTTATTCCATGGATGGCGATATCGCGCCCATCGCTGAAATTTGTGATCTGGCCGCGAAATACAACGCCATGACCTATCTTGATGAGGTCCATGCCGTGGGCCTCTATGGCCCGCGCGGTGGCGGGATCGCTGAGCGTGAAGGCCTGATGGACCGTGTCACGGTCATTGAAGGAACACTGGGCAAAGCCTTTGGTGTCATGGGCGGCTACATCGCGGCCTCGGCTGATCTGTGCGACTTTGTCCGGTCTTTTGCCAGCGGGTTTATCTTTACCACAGCCCTTCCGCCTGCTGTTGCCGCGGGTGCTGCGGCCTCGATCCGGCATCTGAAATCCAGTGCGGCGGAACGTGCGGCCCAGAAGAAGAAAGTCGCCGAAGTTCGCGCGCGGCTTGATGCGATTGGTATTCCGCATATCGACAACCCCAGCCACATCATTCCGGTGATGGTAGGCGATCCGGTGAAATGCAAATACCTGTCTGATATTCTGATGCGGGATTATGGCATCTACATCCAGCCGATCAATTATCCGACCGTGCCCAAAGGGACCGAGCGTTTGCGGATCACCCCGTCACCGGTGCATTCGGACGCAGATATTGACCACCTCGTCGGTGCATTGGAAACCCTCTGGACCCAATGCCAGCTTGCACGCCTGCCAATGGCCGCGCAGTAGGTTTGACTTGCATCAAAGCGCCCCGCGCCCTGCGTTGGTACAGCCAAGATCTATGGACGGGGCCAAGACATGCTTGAAAATCTGATCGAAACTTACGGTGAAGGGGCCATCCTGATGGCCTTGGGCGGCTTGGTGGGGGTGCTGTTTGGTGCCACAGCGCAGCACTCGCGGTTTTGCCTGCGCGCGGCCACGGTTGAAGTGGCCGAAGGCAAACTGGGCCCGCGTCTTTCCATCTGGCTGATTGCGTTTTCTGCCGGAGTTTTGGCGGTCCAGACCCTGATTGTACTGGGCTGGCTTGATGTGTCGCAAAGCCGTCAATTGGCCACGACAGGCAGCATGTCAGGTGCCATCATCGGCGGGCTGATGTTTGGCGTCGGCATGATCCTTGCGCGCGGCTGCGCCAGCCGGTTGCTGGTGCTGTCGGCCACGGGAAACCTGCGGGCCATTGTGACCGGACTGGTGCTGACGCTGGTGGCACAATCCGCCCTACGCGGCGCGCTGGCACCCGCGCGTGAGCAGCTTGCGTCGCTCTGGCTGGTGCCCGGTGGCACGATGCGCAGCCTGCTCTTGCAGACCGGGCTGACCTCGACGCTGGCAGCCATGATCGCGGCGGTCGCCTTGGGGGCGGCCCTTTGGCACAGTCACCGCCAGAGCGTGAAAACCAGCCACGCAATCGCCGCTGTGGGCGTTGGCCTCGCGGTCGCGCTTGGCTGGCTTGGGACCTACGTCGTTGCGATGAATTCCTTTGAGGTTGTGGCCATATCGTCGGTCACATTCACGGGCCCGTCGACGGATACACTTATGGGACTGGTGAATAGCACGGAATTGCCGCTGGGGTTTGGTATCGGTCTTGTTCCAGGGGTTTTTGTGGGCGCAGGCGCGATGGCTTTGGCCACGAAAGAGGCGCGCATCCAGCGTTTTGGCCCCGATAGCCCCATGGAGGTCTATCTGATCGGGGCAGCACTCATGGGCTTTGGCAGTATGCTGGCCGGCGGCTGTGCGGTCGGGGCAGGCATGTCCGGCGGGGCGATTTTTGCGCTGACGGCCTGGGTGGCCGTGGGAGCGATGTGGGTGGGGGCGATGGTAACACAGCGCGTGCTGCACCGCCCCTCACTTGTGATCGCCTGATCTACTCGAATTCCATCTGCTCATAGATGCGTCCGGCATTCTTGGCCGCCAGTTCCTCGAATGTATCCAGATGGGCATAGGGCGACTGGTCCACGTAATAAGCCTCGGCAAGCCCGCCACCGGCCTCAAGATGTTCGGCAATCTTGCCGCGCAGATATTCCAGATAGCCTTTGGTATAAAGGCGCACCTGATCCATGTTGGTCGGATGCCCGTGCCCGGGGATCACATAGGTCGCATTCAGCGGCTCGAACGCGGTGTCCCATGTGTCCAGCCAATCCAGCGTATTTGTGTCGTCAAAGAGCGGCAGCATCCTTTCGTGAAAGGCGATATCGCCTGCAATCACAAGCTCTTGGTTCGGCAGCCAGACGACAACATCTCCTGCGCTGTGTGACGGCCCAAGATAGCGGACTTCGATGCGGAAATCACCAAGTTCGACGATGTATGCATCGCTGAAGGTCTCGGTCGGGCCTTGCAGATAAGTGCCTTCTGCTTTCTCTTTATTCAGGCCTTGCATGGCTTCGAGAATCTGAAAACCGCGGTCTTCGAATTCGGCAGCGGCGTCCTCATGGGCAATGATCGGCACGCCCTTTTCGGCCCAATAGGAATTGCCCAGCATCGCATGGCCCTGACCGTTTTCATTGACCACCAGAACCACAGGCTCATCTGTGCGGGCCTTGATTTCGTCGTGCAAGGCCGCAGCCAGCACATAGGCACCGCCGCCGTTGATCACGACGACACCTTCGCCTGTGACGATAAAGCTGAGGTTATTGTTGTGGCCGCTGTTTTCGTAGGTTGGCGGTGCGGTGGCCCCGATGGCGCTGAAGACACCGGGGATAAATTCAACCGGTGCGCTGTAAAGGGCGGAACCGGGATACTGGTCCGCGATGTTTTCGTTGGCTTGCGCGGTTGTCGCAAAAACGGCCAATACCGGAAGAACGTAACGGATCATGTCTCTTCACCGACAAAAACAAAGCCGTCGCCGTGCCGTTCTGCACGGCCCAAACCGCCACCCGGCAGATGGAACCCGATCAGGCGCATTTGCGATGTGCTGAGCTGGTCAAGCAAGCCAAGGCGCGTCTGGACGCCCAGTTCAGGATCCTGATCCGACCCCGAGAGCCAGGCCGGTTTCTCGAAAGCGATATGATGGTTCACAATGCTATCACCAAGGATCATGATGCTTTCACTGCCCAGTTGCACCTCAAACGCCATGTGACCTGGGGTATGGCCGGGGGTCATGCGCGACAGAACGCCGGGCAGGATTTCCTGATCATCCTCAAAGAGGTTGATCTGCTCGGCCAGCAACTCAAGACGGCTTTGGGCCCCCACAGCAAAGGTCACACGGCCCTCGTCGATGGTGGATACGGTGTCGGGATCGGTCCAGTAGTCCCATTCGGCGCGGCCCATGTGATAGGTCGCATCAGGGAACAACAGATCGCCGAAATCATCCCGCACCCCCCAAAGATGGTCGGGGTGGGCATGGGTAAAGACCACATCGGTGACATCGAAAATATCAACGCCCAAGGTATCGAAGGCATCCAGCAACTTACCGGCGCTGGGCATGAATTCCTGCCCCGCACCCACATCAAACAGGATGGTGCGGTCGCCGCTGCGCAAGAGTGTGACATTGCAATCAGGTGTCATGCTGTCGCCTGTGATGCCGTAGCGCGCGAGCATTTCATCGGCACCTTCTGGCGCTGTACCCCCGAAAGCAAAGCTTTTGGGCAAAACAAGATTGCCGTCGCTGAGCGTATTCAGCGTGCGGTCATCCGCCTGCAATGTTGTTTGTGCCCAAACGGGCGGCGTCAAAGCAGCCGACAAGGTTGCACTTGCCCCGCCTTGGATGACTTTTCTGCGTGTCAGTCTCATGCTTCACCTACATATTCGTATATTTGAATAGTAGGGCATGAGAGACGTGATTGAAATATTTTTCTTGCGCGTGGCGCGGCTACAAAATCATGCCGTCCCAAGCTCGCGGTACGTCTCGCGCAGGATGTTTTTCTGCACTTTGCCCATTGTGTTGCGGGGCAGGGCGTCGGTGATGATATATCGCTTCGGGTGCTTGAAACGTGCAAGTTGCGGCGTGGCCGCTGCGGCGATGTCTTCAACGGTCAGCGTGGGATCGTCCAACACGATTGCTGCCAGTACCGTTTCTCCAAAGTCGGGGTGTGCCACGCCGAAAACAGCGCTTTCGACAACACCGTCAATATCATTGAGCACGTCTTCGATTTCTTTGGGATAGATGTTGTAGCCCCCTGAGATGATCAGATCCTTCTGCCGTCCAACGATCGTGATGCGCCCGTCATCCGATTTGACACCCAAATCGCCTGTTATGAAAAAACCGTTCTTGCGCAGCTCTTCGGCGGTTTTATCGGGCATGTTCCAATAGCCCTGAAACACATTGTCGCCGCGCACCTCGATCATCCCGATTTCACCCGGTCCAACCGGCTGACCGTCATTGGTGATTTCAACTTCTGTCCCGGGCAGGGCGTAGCCGACTGTGCCTGCCAGCCGCGCGCCATCATAGGGGTTGGAGGTAATCATGTTGGTTTCGGTCATCCCGTAGCGTTCAAGAATACGGTGGCCGGTTCTGTTTTCAAACGCAGTATGGGTTTCGGCCAGCAGCGGCGCAGAGCCCGATATGAAAAGCCGCATCTTCGCGACCAGATCGCGGGTCAGCCGCCTGTCCGCAAGCAGGCGGGTGTAAAAGGTAGGCACACCCATAAGAAGCGTGGATGTGGGCAGTTCGCCGATAATTGCGTCGATATCAAAGCCAGCCATGAACCGGACCTGTGCGCCGGCCAATAATGCGGTGTTCAGCGCCACAAAAAGCCCGTGGGTATGAAAGATCGGCAGCGCATGGATCAGCCGGTCCTCACTGGTGATCCGCCAGAGGTCGGTCAGGGTTTGGGCGTTTGATAGCAGGTTCTTATGCGACATCATCGCACCCTTTGACCGGCCCGTGGTGCCGGATGTGTAAAGCAGTGCGGCCAGATCGTCGGGACCGCGCGGGACCGTCGCAAAGGTTCCCTCGCAGGTATTCGCCGCCGTGGAAAGCGATCCTGTGCCGTCTTTAGCGAGGGTCAGCACCTGCGTGTCAGCGCTGCAGATTGTGGAAACCGCGGCTGCGTTTTCTGCATCGCACACGACCATGCGCGGGGCCGCATCAGTGATGAAATACGCGACCTCGCTTTGCGTATAGGCTGTGTTGAGCGGCAAATAGACAGCGCCGGTTTGTACGGCAGCACCGTAAAGGGCGATCGTGTCCATGATCTTGGGGGCCTGTACAACAATCCGGTCACCCGGGTTTACGCCTGCATCCGCCAGCACCCGCGCCAACTGTCCGATGCGCCGCACAAAGCTGCGGTAGCTGACCCTTGTTCCGTCATCCAGCGTCAGAAATGTGGCGTCGTTTTCTGCATGGCGCGCGAAGAGTGCATCATAGAGCGTATTGGTCACGATCAGCTTCCCGTTTTGTCGTTTTTGTCACGGGTCCTTGTTGGGCGCAGCAGGGCGTCTGTGCAAGATATATTGCTATCCGTGCCTTGTTGTACCGGTGCCGGTGTTGGATATTATCAGGTGTGATCCGCCACGATACGCGTTGACGGCCACAGGGCGACAAATTGTTGATAAGGAAAAGCCGATGCGCATCGTCGATATCTGCGAAGTGACCAAGCCGATCGCGTCTCCGATCCGGAACGCATATATTGATTTCAGCAAAATGACAGCGAGTCTTGTTGCCGTCGTTACCGATGTCGTCAGGGATGGCCACCGCGTTATCGGTTACGGGTTTAATTCCAATGGTCGCTATGGTCAGGGCGGTCTGATCCGTGAACGTTTCAGGGACCGTATACTTGAAGCGGATCCTGCATCGCTGATTAATGAGGCGGGTGACAATCTGGACGGACATAAAATCTGGGCCGCGATGATGCAGAACGAGAAACCGGGCGGACATGGCGAGCGTTCGGTTGCAGTCGGTACGATTGATATGGCTGTCTGGGATGCCATTGCGAAAATCGCGGAAAAGCCGCTTTATCAACTGCTCGCCGAGGGGAAGGGCGTCGCAGCAAACCGCCGCGTCTTTGTCTACGCGGCCGGGGGCTATTACTATCCGGGCAAAGACGACACGGCGCTGCGGCAAGAGATGCGGGGCTATCTGGATCGCGGCTATAACGTGGTCAAGATGAAAATCGGTGGCGCCACGATTGACGAAGACCAGCGGCGCATTGAAGCTGTGTTGGCCGAAATCGGATCAGAAGCGCAATTGGCCGTCGATGCAAATGGCCGCTTTGATCTCGAAACTGCCATCGCCTACGCCAAGATGCTGCGCAACTATCCGCTGTTCTGGTATGAGGAAATCGGTGATCCTTTGGATTATCAGCTTCAGGCCGCGATGGCCGAATTCTATCCCGGTCCGATGGCGACGGGCGAAAACCTGTTCTCGCATCAGGACGCGCGTAATCTGATCCGCTATGGCGGGATGCGCCCTGACCGTGATTGGCTGCAGTTCGATTGCGCGCTGTCATACGGGTTGGTTGAATATCTGCGGACGCTTGATGTGCTGGAAACGGCCGGGTGGTCGCCGTCACGTTGCATCCCGCACGGAGGGCACCAGATGTCACTCAATATCGCGGCGGGTCTTGGGCTGGGTGGCAACGAAAGCTACCCCGACCTGTTCCAGCCCTATGGCGGGTTTCCGGACTCAGTCAGCGTTGAAGACGGCCATATCATCATGCCCGAACTGCCGGGTATCGGTTTTGAGGGGAAATCCGACTTGATCAAGGTCATGCGCGAATTGGCCGAATAGGGGGATCGCTCCATGCGTTCGCACGGGATGGAGCCGCGACTTTCCGTAACACCTATATATCACGCGACGGGTGCGTCACATCTATCCGTCACGTTTCGGCCTGAATCCCTCGGCACGTTCGGCCTTGCCACGTCGTCCCGCTGGATTGGCGCGAATGCCGGCAGTTTAACGGCGGCGAGCCGTGATGCTGACGGTCTTCCGCGGGCCGCTGCGACGCCGCGCTTGATGCAAGCATCTGCCGATGGACGATAAGGATAAAACCGAAGTGAAATACAACGTCGAGACGAGGATACAAAATGCCCATTCGTAACAGACTTGCCGAAATGCATCCGCAAATCACCGCATGGCGCCGTGATTTCCACATGCACCCCGAGTTGCTATATGACACCGCGCGCACGGCAGGGATCGTGGCCGACAAACTGCGGGCCTTTGGATGTGACGAGGTCGTCACCGGCATTGGACAGACGGGTGTTGTCGGCCTGATCCATGGCAGAACGACGGCATCAGGACGTACCATTGGCCTACGGGCCGATATGGATGCTTTGCCGATTATCGAGGCAACCGGCGCTGAATATGCGTCAACCGTCCACGGCAAGATGCATGCCTGCGGTCATGACGGGCATACGGCCATGCTGTTGGGTGCCGCCCAATACCTTGCAGAGACACGGCAGTTCGACGGGACAGTCGCGCTTATTTTCCAACCGGCAGAAGAGGGTGGGGCAGGTGCGCTTGCCATGGTTGAAGACGGCATGATTGACCGCTTTGGTATTTCCGAAATCTACGGAATGCATAATTCGCCGCTCTTGCCGGAAGGGGCATTTGCGATCAGGTCGGGGCCATTTTACGCGGCTGTGGACACGTTTGAAATCATCGTCACGGGGAAAGGTGGCCATGCGGCGCGCCCCAACAACGTTGTGGACACCACGCTCGCGGCTTCGGCGCTGGTAATGAACCTGCAATCCATCGTGTCACGCAACACGGACCCGCAACAGGCGGCCGTGGTCTCGGTTACATCTTTCCGGACCGAAAGCGAGGCGTTCAACGTGATCCCCGAAACAGTGACGCTGCGTGGAACAGTCCGTAGTTTTGACGAGAAAGTGCGCGGCGAGATTTTGGCACGTATTGAATCCGTGGCCACCTTGTCGGCACAGACCTATGGCGCGACGGCAGCGTTTGATTGGCCAGAGATTTCCTACCCGGTTATGGCGAACCATGAGAAAGAAACTGGTTTCGCGGCAATGGCGGCGCAAGCGGTCGCCGGTGCGTGCGACACACAGGCCCCGCGGACGACAGGCGGAGAGGACTTTGCCTATATGCTGCAGGCTTGCCCCGGCGCCTATATCCAGATTGGCAACGGTCCGAGCAAGGGGCTGCACCATCCTGAATATGACTTCAACGACGAAATCATTCCGATCGGGGCCTCTTATTGGGCAACGCTTGCCGAGCAAAGGTTGCCTGCGCAGGATGCCTGAGAACGAGGGCTGCTGGCGTTTTCCGACGCGGACATTGGACCCGCCGCTATCGTCGAAAGTGGCGCGCCGCGCATCGTGTGTCAGGATTGCCCATACTGTTGTCCTGCAAGATGACGCGCCGAGGGTTTTGAAGGTCAGACGGCCGGTTTGCAGGATTGATCCTTGGACAACGTACGCGCGGTCTGGCGAGAATTTGCGTTAGGTCTGGCAATGTCTTGCCATAAATTTTTGCAAAACTCCCGAAAAAGGAGTCCCATTCCCTGCGCAATTGCGCCACCCTTGGCGCGACCCGAAACGAACCGGGTGACATTTATGGGTGTTAAGCCTGATCTGGGAGGACTACATGTTTAAAGAAGTATTGCGCAGGCCCGCTGGCCTGCTGAGCGCAGCCGTCGTTGCATTGAGCTTTGGCGCGCCCGCGATGGCGCAAGAGCAGCTTTCAATCGCAACTGGTGGCACTGGTGGCGTCTATTACCCCATGGGTGGCGGACTTGCCGAAATCATCAACAACCACATTGATGGCTATGCCGCAGCCGCCGAGGTCACAGGCGCGTCGGTCGAGAATATGGGTCTGATCGCCACAGGTGACGCAGATCTTGCTATTGGTTTGGCTGATACAGTGTCCCAAGCCTATACAGGGACAGGCCGCTTTGAGGGCCAGCAACTGCCGATGGTCCGCGGCCTTGCATCGCTCTATGCCAACATGGTGCAGATCGTGGCGCTGGAAGGTTCTGGCATTACATCGCTGGAAGATCTGCGCGGCAAGCGCGTGTCGATCGGTGCGCCGGGCTCTGGTACCGAAGTCAACACAAATGCGATCCTGGAAGCCAATGGCATCAGCTATGATGATATTGACGAGCAGCGTTTGAACTTCAACGAAACCGCTGATGCGCTGAGCAACGGCGATATCGACGCTGGTTTCTGGTCTGTGGGTGCGCCGACATCCTCGATTCTGAACTTGGCCACAACACAGGACATCGTGATCATTGAACTGACCGAGGCCGAGATGGCCGCGGCGATGGACGCAAACGCGACCTTTGCAATGACAACGCTTGCAGGTGGCAGCTACAACGGCGTCGACGCAGACATCAGTGTGCTGGGTATTCCGAACGTGCTGACAGTATCGTCCGAAATGTCCGACGACCTTGCCTATAGCATCACCAAGGCAATGTTTGAAAACATCGCTGAATTGCAGGCCGTTCACCCCGCTGCGAATGAGACCACAATTGATTTCACAATTGCTGCGACACCTGTGCCGCTGCACCCTGGTGCGATCCGCTACTATGAAGAAGTCGGTGTGACCATTCCGGATGACTTGCGTCCATGATGAGACCGATTTGGGAAGGGGGAGGCAAAGTCCTCCCCCTTCTCATTCTACTGCTGCTGCCGGTTTTGGCCGGGGCCGAAACGCTTGTTGCGACCCGCGAAGATGGCACCGAGATTGCCCGTTTTGATGTGCCGCAAGGCACAGAGTGGTGTGTGCTCTGGAACCATTCGGTCAAAGGATTTCCCGTGTCCGATTGTTATGAGAACCAGGCTGGCCAAATGGTGTTGATGCATGCGCATCTGCCTGATTTCGCCGCAGGGCTGGATCACATTCCGGGGCGCGGGCGGCAGGTCACGGACGGGCAGGGCGGGTACTTTATTCTCGATATCAACGAACCTGTTCCGGGGAACGCCTATGTGCTGCGTCCCGGGGAAGGCGCGGTTGATCATCGCTTGCAGGTCGGAGAGGCCGTTGTGTCACTCTCTGCCGTCGCCCCGCGCGAACGTGTGCGGATCGCTCTTTTGGGAAGTATTGAACAATGACGACGACAACTGAAGACAACCCGATCTACGCGCCGGCTCCATGGTTTGTGATCCGTGCGATCACAGTGATCGGGATCACGCTCTCGCTGTTCCAGCTTTATACTGCGGGCGTGCAGCCATTGGGGTTGTTCTTCCAACGTCCGATCCACCTCGGGTTCGTGCTTGTCTTGTGTTTCCTGATCTATCCCGCCTTTGGTCGCGCCAAGGCGCGTGGTCCATTGGGATGGGCCATTGATGGCACGCTGATCGTGCTCAGCATTGCTGCGGGTGCTTGGGTGCCCATGAATATCGACATCATCGCCAACCAGATTTTCCCGCGCGACATCGATGTGTGGATGGGTGTTGTCACGATTTTCGTTGTGCTTGAAGCCGCCCGCCGTGCTGTGGGCCTTGGCATGACATTGATCGGGGTCTTTTTTATTGCTTACGCCTTTGCTGGCAGTCGCGGTGAACTGCCGTTCCTTGCCGATTGGATGCCCGGTATCCTGAACCACCGCGGCTATTCGCTGGACCGTGTCGCCAGCCAGATGACACTCGGGGCCGAGGGGATTTTCGGTATCCCCTTGGGCGTTGCGGCGACGTTCGTTTTCATCTTTGTGCTGTTCGGCGCTTTCCTTGAGGTCACGGGCGCGGGCAAATTCTTTATTGATCTGGCCTATGCCGCCGCAGGTAAACAGCGTGGCGGCCCGGCCAAAGCTGCCGTGATCGCGAGTGCGGGGATGGGTTCGATCTCGGGGTCTGCGATCGCCAACGTGGTGACAACAGGTGCCTTCACCATTCCCTTGATGAAGAAACTGGGCTACCGCCCTGCACAGGCTGGCGGGATCGAGGCCGCGGCCTCAACCGGTGGGCAGATCATGCCGCCGCTGATGGGCGCAGGTGCTTTCCTGATGAGCGAATTCACCCGCGTGCCCTACGTGGATATCGTGCTGGTCTCGATCTTCCCTGCGGTTCTCTATTTCGGCACGGTGTACCTGCTGGTGCATATTGCCGCTGTCAAACAGGGCATGACCGGCCTGACAGCAGAAGAGCTGCCAAGCGTGCGCAAGGTTCTGGCCGAAGGCTGGCACTTTTTGTTGCCGCTTGTCGCTTTGGTGATGTTGCTTGTGGCAGGGTATTCGCCGATGCGCGTCGGTTTCTATGCGATCTTGTCGATCATGGCGGCAGCTTCGGCGCGGGCGCTTTGGGAGTTTGCGCGGTCCGGTCCGACTATGCAGGGCTTTTTCGGGCTGTGCACGCGCGGTTTGAAGCTGACACTTGATGCGCTCGATCTGGGTGCCCGCAATGCGGTGGCTGTGTCGGTCGCTTGTGCTGTGGCCGGTATTATCGTGGGTGTTGTGGGCTTGACCGGTTTGGGTCTCAAGTTCTCTGCCATGATGATCGCCTTCTCGGGCGGCAATATCGTGCTGGCGCTGATCCTTGTGCTGCTGGCCAGTCTCGTGTTGGGCATGGGCCTGCCGGTGACGGCGGCCTATATCGTGCTGATCATCCTTGTCGGTCCTGCGCTGACCGAACAATTCGGCATCCCGCTCCTGATCGCGCATCTTGTGGTTTTCTGGTATTCGCAGGACAGTAATGTGACGCCGCCCGTGGCATTGGCCGGATTTGCCGGTGCCGCGATTGCGGGGTCAAAGCCGATGGAGACGAGCATACAGGCATGGAAATACGCCAAGGGCCTTTATCTGATCCCGCTGTTCATGGTGTTCAACGAGGAAATCATCCTTGGCGGGCCACTGCCGCTCGTGCTCTGGAGCGGCGCCATTGCGATCCTTGGCCTGACCGCCTTTGCGGCTCTCTTGGAGGGGTTCCTGTGGCGCCCGATGCAGGTCTGGATGCGGGTTCTGCTGCTGCCGGGTGTAGTGGGTCTGTTCTGGCCGTCCTTGACGGTCGAGATTGCAGCGGCGGTGCTGATTGTTCTGTTGCTTGCCATGAACTGGTCCGAGGCGCGCCGTGACAAAGCCCGTGCAGACAGTACGGCAGTCGCGCAGAGCGCCATGGACGGCTAGCACCATGGCGCTGGTCCGGCCACTTCTTCTTGCGGGGCTTGCTGCCGTGCTGGTCTGGGTGGTCGCGCAGAACCTCGTTCTTGGCGCAGCGCGGACAGAACTGGACCAGACGCTGCTTTTGACCAAACGCGCCGTCGAGGCCGAAGTTGAGCGGTTGCGCTCCTTGCCTGCCGTCGCTGCCGAGGATGTGCGCGTGCGCGATGCGCTGGCCGGCACCGGTTCGTTACAGGCGGCCAACAGCTATCTGGAAACCGTGGCGGTGCATGCGCAGGCGGGCGAGCTTTTCCTGATCGACGCGGAGGGCGAAACCATTGCGGCCTCGAACTGGAACCGTGCAGGCAGTTTCGTCGGAGAGAACTACGGGTTTCGCCCCTATTTTCAGGAGGCAATGGCGAAAGGCCAAGGGCAATTCTATGCAATCGGTGTCACGACCGGTGTGCCGGGATACTTTCTGTCGACGCGAATTGACGTAGGTAACATCAGCGGTGTTCTGGTCGTCAAGCTGGACCTGCGGCCGCTTGAGAATATCTGGCGCAGCGCCAATGCGGATGTGGCCCTTGCCGATGCCAATGGCGTGGTGTTTCTTTCAGCGCGGCCGGACTGGCAATACCGCGCATTATCCACGCTCAGCCAGGAGGTCATGGACCAGATCGTCGCGACCCGCGCCTATGAGGGCGTGTCTTTCGCGACCTCTGCGCCACTTGTCCGCACGGCGATTGAAGGCAGTGACGCCGTGGGGAATGGCTGGATCGCACGCCTGACCCCGATGCCATCCACCGGCTGGCAGGTGATCGCTGCGCGCGCGACAGCGGGAATGCAGCTCGTGTCATTGGCGGCAGCGGCCTTGGCGGCCCTTGCAACGCTCGCGATTGCTGCGGCTTTCAAGGCTTGGGAACAGCGCAGGCAGATTATTGCGCTCCGCCTGTCACAATCCGAAAAACTGGAAGCCATGGTGATTGCGCGTACCAGCGATCTGGCGCGCGAGGTGGATGCGCGGGTGCAGGCCGAGATTGACCTGCGTGCCACGCAGGAAGCGCTGGTGCATACCGAAAAGATGGCCGCTCTCGGGCGGATGTCTACAGCGATCGTCCATGAAATCAGCCAGCCGCTCGCGGCCATGGAGGCCACCCTGTCGGCGGCCGAACTTGGCCTCGACCAGGAAGACACAGCAACGGCCAGGCGGTTGGACAAAGCCCGTGGCCTGATCCGCCGGATGCAGCGCACGACAAAACACCTCAAAAGCTTTGCCCGCAAAGAGGTGCCGCAACTGATGCTGGTCGGCCTTTGTGCGCCGGTGACTTCGGCGCTTGATCTCGTTGCGCCGCGCGCACGGGCGATTGGCGTTGTGCCTGTGTTTCACGCGCCAGAGGGCAGGGTCGACGTGATGGCTGGCGCAATCCGGATCGAACAGGTCGTCGCCAACCTTTTGCTCAATGCGCTGGATGCGGTCGCGGATATGCCGGATGCGCAGATTACCGTGACCGTGACGGCTCATGCCGGTCAGGCCGAACTCTGCGTTCAGGACAATGGAAAAGGCATCGCCGACGCGGATTTGGCAAAAGTGGGCGAACCCTTCTTTTCGACAAAGCTGACCGGTGCGGGCTTGGGTCTTGGTCTGGCGATTTGCAAAGCGATCATCTCTGACTTCAATGGCACGCTTGATATCCGTTCACATCAGAACCAAGGCACGCGGGTGACCGTGACCTTGCCTTTGGCCGTCCAGAAAAGCGCCGAGGCGGCATGAGTGCCACGATCTTCATTGTCGATGACGATGCCGACCATTTGTCAGCACTGGCTGATCTGGTCGAAACTTCTGGCTATGCGGTGCAGGCGTTCGCATCTGCGACCGCAGCGCTTGAGGCGATGGCCGCGCAACCGGATCTTGTGATCAGCGACCTGCGGATGCCGGGCATGGACGGGATCGCCTTTGTCAAAGCATTACGGGCACAAGAGCAGGGCGTGCCTGTCGTGCTTCTGACCGGCCACGGCGATGTCGGTCATGCGGTCGAGGCGATGCGCGCGGGCGCCGAGGACTTTCTCGAGAAGCCTTACGAATCTGCACATCTTCTCGCGGTCATGCGCCGGACCCTTGAGGCGCAATCCGCCCGCCGTGAGGTCGCGCGGTTGCAAACGGTGCTGGCGGAACGTGCCGATGTCAGCATCCTGGGGAAATCACGCGCCATGCGGGACTTTCGCAAGCGCATTGCCGCGCTCGCATCCGTCGATCTTGATGTCGTCATCACGGGTGAGACCGGGACCGGCAAAGAGCTTGCGGCGCGGGCAATTCATGCGGCAAGCGCCCGTGCGGACGGCCCCTTTGTTGCACTCAATTGTGCCGTTCTTCCCGAAGCCATGGCCGAGACGATCCTGTTCGGGCATGGCGAGGGCGTTTTTGCACATGACAGTGCGGGGCGGGCAGGCAAGTTGGAGGCAGCCCATGGCGGCACGCTGATGCTGGATGAGGTCGAGACAATGCCAATGGCCATTCAGGCCAAGCTGCTGCGCGTATTACAGGAACGCAGCTTTGAGAGGATGGGCGAGGCAAATGCGCGGCACCTTGATGTCAGGGTGGTTGCCACGACCAAGACCAATCTGCGATTGCTGGATACATTCCGCCCCGATTTCTTTTTCCGTCTGGCCGGTGCCGAGTTGTCCACGCCAACCCTGCACGAGGCAGGCGAGGATATTCCCCTGATCTTTGCACATTACGCCCAACTTGCCGCGCGGCGTTACGGGCGGGCTGACCCGGAGGTTCCTTGGATACTGTCACAAAAGCTCAAGCGGCAGGCCTGGAGAGGGAATGTCCGCGAACTGAAAACAAGCGCTGAGGCTTTTGCGCTGGGACTTTATGAGGTTGAAGGCACAGGCACCCCGACGTCTGGTCCCATGACTTTGGCTGATCGTGTGGCGCAGTTCGAAGCCCGCGAGATCGCGGCAGTGCTGGACGCCCATGCCGGAAACACCCTGCGTGCGGCACAGTCTCTCGGCATTCCGCGCCGCACCCTGAATGACAAGATGCGGCGTTACGGGATTACGACCGATCACGAGCGCAAATCCGAAGACGGCTGATAAGGTGTTGCGCACTTCTTTGGAAAAGCCCGATTGGGCCGATTCCTCGAGATTGCGCGCTCGCGCCGGAAAAGACGGCCTTTGCATGGCATTGCAGGAATCAAAAAGTATCAACCGCGCCTGTTTGAAACCGCATTTCAGGCAAACCCACCCTGATTCCGGCCTGCTTCACGGGGGCGAGAGGCGTAGAAAGGCCGATTTTCCCAAGAAAAGCGCTGCGATCAGGGCCCTTTGCGGTGACAAAAAAGATCTTTTGATTTTTTTGAAAAAAGGGGTTGCGGGTATCTTCGAGTAACCGTAGAACCCCCTTCACCGGCGGCGCTTACAAGTGCTGACGGGGCGCCAGACGGGCTTACGGG